>CAYNHD010000219.1:0-7120 GCA_964396775.1 uncultured Thermoflexus sp.
CCTACGAAACCAGCGCGTGCTTAGTTCGCCAACCGTATCGCCGGCGGGGTGGGGGCAAGCCGAGCGCAGGAGGCCAGGGGTGAGGTCAATACTCCGCGTCCAGCGAGTCGCTGACAACCTGTGCGCGCACCCCACCATAGCGGATGGTTGCGGCAGGGTGTTGCCTGCCGTAAAATGGCGATAGGAAATCCCTGGCGATTCTGGAGGGAGCGGGCGATGCGCGCGTTGTGGCGGATGATTCTGGTCTCCAGTCTGGTCCTGCTGGCGGGGAATGCTGCGATCAGCCGGTCGTGGGTGCTGGCAGCCCCCTTGCTTCAGGATGCGCCAATCGAGCTTGTCTACGGCCAGACGGTTGACGGCGATCTTGGCCCGGATCAGCCGAGCGCCTTCTTCCGCTTTGACGCGCGGGCCGGCGATGTGCTCGTCATCACCATGACTGTTACCGGCGGCTCGCTCGATCCCTTCCTCGTGCTGAATAGCGCGGATCGGACTCCGCTGGCAGTGGACGACAATGGCGGCGGTGAGCGCAATGCCCGGCTGAGCTATGAGGTCAAGGCGGATGGCTCGTATGTCGTCCAGGCGACCCATGCGGGCGGCATCATCCCCCCGGAAGGTGGCTCCTTCACCCTCAGCCTGACGGCAACGCAGACCGCACTCTCTGCGGGCAGCGAGTCGCTGGGGGCGCTGGCGGGCGCACCCTTCCTGGCACCGCTGGGCGGGGCGGGGTCGCTCAGCAACGAGCTAACGCGCCAGAGTCCGCTGCGGCTGTACTGGTTTGAGGCGGGGGCAGGCGAGCAGGTGGTTGTCACGCCGCAGCAGATGGCGGAGTTCCAGCCCTTGCTGGCGCTGTATGACTCTGCGTTCAACGAGCTTGGCCGCGCGCAGCCAGGCGTGAATCTGCGGGCCGGAATCGCTGCTGATGGCGTTTACTTCCTGGCGGTGTCACTGCCGGGTGTGGGCAGTGCCGGGGGAGTGTTCGAGCTGGCGGTGGACAGGGCGGGAGCCTCTGCGACTGAGGAGCAGCAGGAAATCCAGATTGGCCAGAGCCAGCAGGGGAGGATTGACGGGGCTACGCCCGCTGTGTCCTACCGGTTCTCCGGCGTGGCTGGAGACTCGATTGTGGTCAGGATGAGCCGGGCTGAGGGCGATCTGCGCGGCTATCTGGTTGTGCTGGATGAGAATGAGCAGGTGCTGGCCGAGGGGGGCGACGGAGATGGGGATGGCGTGGCGGAGGTTGCCGTTGTCTTGCCGGTTGACGGGACGTACCTGATCGCCGCGACGCGCGAAGGGCACGCGGAGGGAACAACGGCGGGCAGCTTTGTGCTGGAGTTATTGCCCGGCGAGGCACTCGCACCGGCGTTGCCCGCTGACTACGCAGACCTGCCGCTGCTGGCCTACGGCGACACGGTTGAAGGAGAAATCTCAGACGCCAGGTTCATGGATGTTTATGTCTTTCTCGGTCAGGAAGGCGATCCCATCACCGTTGAGCTAAAGAGCCTGGACGCTGATTCCCCCCCCTTCGCCCTTGACCCCTTCCTGCTTCTGCTTGACGATGGCCGGATTCCGCTGGCCGAGCATGACGACATCGTGGAGGGAGTAGAGCGCGATTCTCGTCTGGAGTTCACGCTGCCGCGCACTGCCTACTACGCCATCGTCGCCACGCGCTTTGACCAGGCAGAAGGCACCACCAGCGGGCCGTATGCTCTCTCGCTGTGGGGGCCGGGCGGCACTCCTGCTCTCTCCCCTCTTCCAACGACCGCTGAGACGTTGCTCGCCCGCCTTTCGGCCACTCCGCTTGTCTCCGACGAGCCGATCCAGACCGTGTTCGAGAAGGGAGCGGGCCTCTTCACCTTCATGGCGTTCGCCGGTACGCTGGCCGATATCTCGGTGACGACCGATCCGGGGCTTGACGTGTTGCTGATCCTGGCCGACGAGAACCTCAGCGAGCTTTACGCCAGCAACAGCGGCGTGCTGAGCGGAGTCACCATTCCGGCGACCGGGAAGTACCTCGTGCTGGTCGCGCCCCGTTTCGGCCCGGCAGACGACTTGGGTAAGGGCTACATCCTGGCGCTGACCCTCGCTGGCACGGGGGAGACAGGCGCAGCGCCAGCCAACGGCATGCGCCAGCTGGCCTACGGTGTGGCCGTCAATGGCGCAATAGACGACGACACGACCAGCCAGATGTATACCTTCACCGGCTCGGCGGGCGAACGCATTCAGATCACGATGAAAGCCTCGCCCGGCTCCAGCCTGGATAGTTACCTGGAACTGCAGGATGCCGACGGCGCGGTGGTTGACGCGAATGACGACACCGTGCCCGGCCAGGTTCGCGACGCGCAGATTGTCACCGAACTGCCCGCCGACGGCAGCTACGTGGTCATTGCCTCGCGCTACGTGGGTCCCGACGCTGAGCCTAGCAGCGGCACGTATGAGCTACTCCTGGAGCCCGTCGGTGACTCGGAGGAACCGGAATCGCCCGCGATCACTGCCGGGCCGCAGATCGTCCCGCTCAGCTATGGCCAGACCGAGGCGGGCGAGATCACGGCGGACCAGTACCTGCGCTTCTACGTCTTCGACGGCCAGGCCGGTGACATGGTGACCATTCGCCTCACCCACACCAGCGGCAACCTGGATTCAGTCCTGCATCTTTACCAGTCGGTCGCTGACGGCTGGATCGAGATCGCCAGCAACGACGACAGCCCTGCCGGGGGCACCTACGAGGCGCTGCTCAGCAACATCATTTTGCCTCAGACCGCCAAGTACCTGATCGCGGTGAGCCGCTACGGGTTGGAGCGCGAGACAACCACCGGCACCTTCACCATCACGCTGACCCGCGAATCGTAGCAGGCGTGTCATGATCTGCACCGGGTATACCGTAGCGAGATGGTGGCGACGAACGCTTGCCCTCAGCCTGGCTCTGCTGTGCTTTGCCCTGCCCGTCCACTTCCTGAGCGGGGGCCTGCCTCGTGCCAGGGCGGGGAACCCGCTGCAAACCGGCGTCGAGGTGCAGGCCGGGCAGCCAGTCTCCGGCACCATCGGCAGAGACAGCTATCGCCACATCTACACCTTCGCTGGCCAGGAGGGCGAGCTTATCTCGATCAACATGAGCCGCCTCTCTGGTGACCTCGACCCGCTTCTGCTGCTCACCGACAGCGGCGGGGCGATCCTCGCCATCAGCGACGATGACGGCGACCGCACCGATGCCCTGATCGAGTTCGAACGCCTTCCGGCGACCGGGCGCTACTTCATCATTGCCACACGGTTTGGGCAGGAACATGGTACGACGACGGGCGATTTCTCCCTGCTCGTCGAGCACATCGGTAGCGGCCCCGCCGCCGATAGTACGTTGGCCTACGGCGACCAGGTGTTGGGGCGCATCACTGCCCAGGCCCCGCTGGCCTTCTACTTTCTGCGGGCGCAGCGCGGCGATGTGATCACCATCTCCATGCAGCGCACCTCCGGCAACCTCGACCCGTATCTCGATCTGGCCACTCCTGACGGCATCGTGCTGCTTTCCGACGACGACGGCATGGCGGCAGAGGGTACGCTGGACGCGGCCATTACCAACTACACGATCCCGCGCTCGGACATCTACCTGATCGTCGCCACCCGTTTTGGGCACGAGGCGGGCACTACCGAAGGGACGTTCGTCCTATCCGTGACGCAAACGCCCGCCGAAATGCTCGGCCTGGAGCCGGGCAATGCCCGACTGATTGACTATGGAGCCACGCTCACGGGCACCATCAGCGACGAGGTGCCGGTGCGCTATTTCCGTTTCGAGGCGGAGCGCGGCGATGTCATCGCCGTGACAATGCAGCGGCAGGATGGCGCGCTTGACCCCTTTGTGCGCGTGCTCGATGCCAGCCTCACCCCTCTGGCCGAAGACGATAACAGCGGGGACGACCGGGGCGCGCGCATTGCCGCGCTCACCCTGCCCCAACGTGGTACCTACTACATCGCAGCGTCGCGCAGCGGCGAGCAGACAGGGCGCTCGGAAGGCGCTTTCACGCTACGACTGAGCGGGCGGCCAGGGTTGACCAGCGGGCAGGCGCTTGAGATCATCTATGGGGCGACGGTTAGCGGGCTGATCTCCGACCAGACCCCGGAGGAGGAGTACGTCTTTGTCGGGCAGGCGGGCGATGTCGTGCGCATTACGATGGAGCGCGTTGATGGCGATCTCGACTCGCTGGTGACACTGTACGACAGCGAGCGCAAGCAGATCGCCTTCGACGATGACGGCGGCGGCGAACAGAACGCGCGGCTTGACCGGTTTGAGCTGCCCGCTGATGGCATGTACCTGCTCATCGCCTCGCGCTTCGACCGGGCGAAGGGCACAACCAGCGGCTCCTACCTGCTCACGTTGGAGCTTGTGCGTCCGGGCGGCTGAAGTCGCCGCGCGCTCACCTTCCCCATCAGGGCCATCCAGCCGAGGATATTGACCTCTATGCCCCATGAGCCTGCCGGCGCTCCGTCCCAGCCCAGTCACGCCACTGCCGCCAGCGCCATTCCTTTCTGGCGCACCCTGCTCTACGCCTTCGGCAACGCCGCCGGGCTGTTGACCTACACGACCTTCAACACCTTCATCCAGTACTTCTACACCGATGTCAAGGGCCTGCCCCCGCAATGGGTGGGGCGCGGCTGGTTCGCCTTCGGCTTCTGGAACGCCGTCAATGACCCGGTAGCTGGCTGGCTGTCCGACCGGACAAGCACACGCTGGGGGCGACGGCGCTTCTTCATCGGGCTGCTGGCTGTCCCTACCGCCGTCGCCTTCGCGCTGATCTGGATGCCGCCGCTCGATAGCTCCGATCCCAGTGCCCTGCTGGTCTACTTTCTGGTCATCATCAGCCTCTACGACCTGCTGCAATCCATTGTCACGCTCAACCAGGACGCGCTGTTCCCGGAGATGTACCAGGAGACAGGCAGCCGGGCGGCCAGCGCCAGCACCCGCCAACTGGTCGGTTTCGTGGTGGGCAATGGCATGGCCGTGGCACTGACTCCCACCGTCTACGGCAGGCTGGGTTGGGATGCGCTTGCGGTGCTGTGGGGAACGCTGGCCGCGCTGATGTATTTCGCGTCACTCATTGGCATCCAGGAAAACCCGGCCTACTCCCGGCAGCCGCGCCAACCCTGGCGGCAGCAAATGCGCGTCGTGCTGGGCAATCGCACGTTCCTGATCGTGCTGGGCATCAACTTCACGACGCGCTTCATCATCGCCGTGATTGTTGCCGCCATGCCCTTCTACGCAGATTACGTCCTGCGTATCAGCGAGGAGCAGCTCACGCAAATCTTGCTGGCGCTGTTCGCCACGTCGGGCGTGTCGGTGTTGGCCTGGCAGATGGTCATCCGGCGCGTGGGCACGCGCACGGCGATGCTGGCCTCGATGAGCATCGCTGCCGTCTTCGCCCTACCGTTGCTGGTCACGTCCAGCCTGGCCGCGACACTTGTCGTCATGACGCTGCTTGGCGCATCCATTGGGGGAGTTGTGCTAGGGCCGGACATGCTCTTCGCAGAGGTGGTTGACGAGGATTACGCGAAGACGGGCATCCGCCGGGAAGGGTCCTATCGTGGTATCCTGGGGTTTATCTTCCGCTTTCCGCCCGCTGTCGCTGGCTTGCTGCTGGGCGAAGGTCTGGCGCGGGCCGGGTACGACGCTGATCTCGCGGCGGGCGCTCAACCCGCAGCAGTCGTCACACTGATCCGCGCCTTCGTCGCCTTTCTGCCGCTTGTTGCGCTCGCGGCTGGGATCGTCCTGCTGCGCATCTACCCGCTGCACGGGGAGTACCTGCGGGCCATCCAGCAGCGCGTCGCCGATTTGCGCGCTGCTTCCGCTGAACCGGTCGCGGCCCCGGCCAGCGGTGCGCTCGATCCGCTGGCGAGCAGCGACTAGAGCGTGTTATGCACTTTTCAACCCCCCATCCCCAGCCCCTTTCCCCGCTTGCAGGGAAAGGGGAGCCTCCCTGCCGGCGGGGAGGGACTACAGGGTGGGGTCAGTGCGCCGCACATGGCGTTGCGCGCTTCCCGCCGCGCCGAGCGCGTGGAGTTCATAGCACGCTCTAGCCCGGCGACCTCGCGTCCTGCTGTCAGTCAGGGCGCTAATCTGCTGGAGCGTCTGGTGGAGGGGTGTCGTCTGTGGGCGGCTGATCCGGCCACTCCGCCGCGTCGCGTTTGCTCTTGAGCTGGCGTTTGTCGGCGGGCCGCTCCGGGACGATCAGCATCAGGATGACGTAGATGACCAGCCCTGACCCGCTGCTGAGCAGGGTCAGCGCCACAAAAACCAGGCGAACCAGCGTGGGATCGACATCCAGGTATTCCCCGATGCCCCCACAGACTCCGGCGAACATACGGTCTTGTGTTGAGCGATAAAGTCGCTTCTGTGGGTTCATGGGTTCCTCGTCACGGCTTCCAGGACTTCCGCGTGCATCTGTAGTGATATACGCACTGCGCCGCCGAGAGTTGTGCCGCCCAGATCAGCCTGACGCCCGCCGCTGAGGCTGCGACTCGCTGTAGGCTTTCAGGCGTCTGAGTTGTGGGAAGATGAACGCAAAGTGCACGATCTCCAGCGCCAGGGTGCAGACCATTGCCAGCGCGCTGTAGCAGTAGCCGCGCCGGCGCACCAGCAGCCGCGTCCGGCCATCCCGCCGGCGTTCCAGCAAGTAGAGGTAGGTCACATCTTGCGCGGCACCGAGCGGCAGCTTCAAGTTGAAGCCACCGAAGAGCAGCATCCGGCCCGGTGTCACGCCGAGGATACGGAAACCGCCGTCCATCGCCTGATCCACTGCGGGAGCCGACAGGTCTTGCCGCAGGAAGTCTACGCTGGGGACGCCCTGATTCATCAACAAGTCCAGCGCGTAATAACCGGTCAGTTCGCGCCCCATCTGCGCGATCCAGGGCCAGACGGCTTCTGGCGGGGCGTCAATGTTGACCGCATGCGTCGTCTCGAATGTGGGACTGGGGATGATCTCATCGCCTGGCAGCCGTCGCTGCGACTCGCCCAGGCGCGTGCCCCATTTGCGCAGTTGCGGGCGCAGGAAGAAGTAATAGATCAGCGGCAACGCTGTGAATAAGACGCGGCGCTGGACAACGCAGCAGGTTTTCTGTCGGCTCAAGATGTGCTCTCTCT
>CAYNHD010000220.1:0-7098 GCA_964396775.1 uncultured Thermoflexus sp.
GTCCGCACACCTTCGCGCGCGGCTTCGACGTGCCGCCGCAGAGCGGTCACGCCGGGCAGGTGCGCGAGGGCTGGCAGGATGGGGCCGTGACCGTCTCCACGCGCGCAGTGACCGTTGATTCGCTGGTGCTGATCACGCCGGTCAGCGAACCGCGCGGGCGCTGGTGGGTGAGCGTCATCACCGCTGGCGAGTCGTTCACCGTGCGCAGCACCGCCCCCAACGAAGATATGGCGTTCAACTGGCTGCTGATCAACTGACGGAGGCCGCCATGCCCACCCTCTTCCGCTACGACCCGGCGCTGCTGGCCCGCTTCCCGGCCATTCGCGGCGGGGTGATCGCCGCCCGGCACCTGCGCAACGGCCCTATCCCGCCCGCGCTCGCCGCCGCCTTTGCCACTGAGCAGCGCGCAGCCCTGGCCCGCCTGGGCAACACCCCGCTCAGCGACGTGCCCAGCCTAGCCGCCTGGCGGCGGGCGTTCAGCGCCTTCGGCGTCAAGCCGACGCAGTATCGCAGCGCCGCCGAAGCCCTGCTGCGCCGCCTGACCAAGCACGGCGACATCCCCTCGCTCAACCTGCTGGTGGACCTGGGCAACCTGGTCAGCATCCGCTACGCCCTGCCGGTGGCCATCTTCGACCGGCGCACCACGACCGGCACGGTAACCGTCCGCTTCGCCAACGGTGACGAGCGTTTCACCGACCTGGGGACAGACGAGATCGCGCACCCCGATCCCGGCGAAGTGATCTTCGTGGATGAGGCGGGGCTGGTCAGCGCGCGGCGCTGGTGCTGGCGTCAGAGCGAGCAGAGCGCCGCCCGCGAAGACACGACCGAGGCATTGATCACGGTCGAGGGGCACCACGCCAGCGCCGAGGCCGACGTGCGCGCCGCGCTGACCGACCTGCAAACCCTGCTCGGCGAGTACATGCCCGGCGCGGCTCTGCACGCCGCGCTGCTCTCGCCAGCGGCTCCGGCCCTGGACATTCCAGCGAACTGACCGCGCCATAGTCCCTTAATCGCGCGGGGAGCCGTAGACCTCGGCGGCCAGGCGGTCAAGCTCCTCCGCGCTCAGGAAGCCATCCGCCGCGCCGGTCGTGCCGATCTTGTACGAGGCGAAGACCATCGCCCGGCGGATAGCCTGGTACGGGTCGCCGCTCGCGCTGTAGACGTGCACGAAGCTGGAGAACAGCGCATCCCCCGCGCCAATGGTGCTGACGACGGGGCGCGTATACACGGCGGGCACGCGCTCCAGGAACCCATCGGCGCGCACGGCCAGCAGCGCCCCTTGCATCCCGCGACCGATCACGACAATAGGCGCATCGTAGCGATCCCACAACGCGCGCACCCAGTCTTCCGGCGCGCAGGGCAGCCTCTCGTCGCTCATGAAGAGCACCGTCGCGGCGCGCATCCAGTCGGCATTGTAGCTGTCGTCCGGGTCGCTGATGGTGTGCACGTCGGTGGCGATGGGCACGCCGCGCGCCTGCATCGCGCCGAGCATGGGCCGCGCAAAGTTGATGTTGCACAGCACGGCCAGCGTCACATCGCGCGCCGCCGCCTCAAACAGCGACTCCGGGTATGCCCGCTCCTGCAAGTCCTTCAGGTCCACGTAGATCATGCGCCGCCCATCGGCGTCGTAGAGGATCACCGAGCGGGCCGTGCGCTCGACTTCCTGCACGACAAAGGCGCTGGACAGGCCGTCGGCGCGAAGCTGCCCCAACACCAGTGCCGCGCCCAGGTCGCGCCCGATGATGGACAGGAAGCGCACCGGGTTGCCCAGCGCCGCCAGCGCCTTTGCCACGTTGTAGCCCACGCCCGACACGCTCGCATCCACGCCAAAGAAGGGATAGCGCACCGGCGCGTAGGCGATGGGGAAGCCCTCCACACGCAGCGTCGTCTCGATGTTGGTCAGTCCGGCGACGAGCACAGCGCCCATGCCCAACCTTTCTCCTTCAACAAAACGGGCCAGGATACTCTCCTGGCCCACCCATGATACTGCTTTGCCGCGCGGATCAGTAGCGGAAGATAGCCGCCACCAGATCGCCGCCGGGCATCTGTGCCGGGTCTACCACATAGACCGCACCGCCGTTGGCGACCGTCTGCGCTGCCGCCAGGTCAATCAGATCGTGATCGCCGGGCTGCTCGGAGGGGTGGACGTGCACCTTGTGACTGTGCGCGCGGTAGACACCCCATTTCTGCACGCCGCGCGGGACGAACAGCGTTGCGATGCGCCCCTCGTGCGCCGCCTGCACGATGTCCTTCAGCGTGTGGGAGGCGCGCGGGTCGTCGCGCCCATCCAATTCGTAGTAGAGCGCGACCTGCTCGCTCTGGGCTTTGGCAAAGAACGGCATAACCACCGCCCAGGCGCGCTGGTGTAGCTCTTTGGCACTAAGCGTGTCTGGATTGCCCGTCACGCCCTGCGCCACCAGATGCGGGTAGGTGTTCGCCTCGCGGTAGATCGGCAGCAAGTAATCCACGCCGGCCAGCACCAGGGGAACATGCCTGTCGGCGATCAGGTCGCGCAGCCCGCGATCCACCACATGGAAATAGCGCAGCAGGTCGGGCTTGGCTGTTACCTCAGGGCCTCCGTGCCCGTGAAAGACGGCTACACCTGTGCTGCCCACTGCGCGGGCGCGAACCTGACGCTCCGGCTGATCATATTGCAGCGCCTCAGCCATGCTGGTCGGGACGCCGGGCAGCTCGATCTCCGTCACGCTGTCGCGCGTACCCTCCAGCAGGCGCACCTGATCCTGGCTGAGCGCGAGCACCAGGAAGCGCCCATCCCCGCTGAACAGCGGCAGCAGCGGCTTGACGTAAAACCGGCGCTTGGCCGTCACTCTCTCTTCAAACGAGATAGGCAGGCGATAGTAACTGAAGTGATCGGGGGCCACAAATACGGCCAGCCCGTCGCTCTGCTGCCGCCACAAGTCGGCATCGTCCAGCATGGCCGCCGCCGGCGCCAGCAGGCGCTCAGCATCCGGCACGCGCACTTGCAGCTTGGCCAACCGCTCCTCGGCCTGGCGAAGTAAATTTCTGAACCGGATCGTGTTCTGCTGCACCTCCGTCCCCGCTCGTACAGTGGGCATGTAAAGAGAGACGCACCATTCATCTTCCACATCGATCAGGTTGATCAAATTACTTCGGGTCAACGAGTCCATATACCGGCTCCTTTCCTTATCTAAAGGATAATGGAGTTTCATGGGCAACGCCAACGTTTCAGGGGAATTTCACGTCTGGGGCAGCGCCACACCCCAGGGGCGTTGGGGCCGCAGCGCAAGGGCTGGCCGATCAGAGGGTCTGCACGAGAGTGCGGACGCTCAAGAGGATGATGAGCAGCCCCACCGCCGCCATGAGCTTGCGCGGAGACAGACGGCGGCAAACCACAGCGGCCAGCGGTGCCGCAACCACGCCGCCTGCGATCAGCCCTGCGATGATGTCCAGGTTGGTCAGGCGGATGGTGAGCAGAAAGACCACTGACTCCGAGAGGGTGACGAAGAACTCGGCCAGGTTCACCGAGCCAATGGAGATGCGCGGATTGTGGCCGTTCGCCACCAGGGTCGTGGTCACGATTGGCCCCCACCCGCCGCCGCCAATCGCGTCGAAGAAGCCGCCGACGATGCCCAGCGGAACGACGCGCTTCAGCGGGCTGCCTGGCCCCGGCTTGCGCAACGCTTTCCAGAGAATGCGCAGGCCCATGAGAATCAGATACGCAGAGACGAACGGCTTGATCTTGTCGCCGGGAAGCTCGCTCAGCACATAGGCCCCCAGCACGCCGCCTATCACGCCAGGGACAACCAGACGGCGGAACAACGCGCGATCCACGTTGCCGAGCTTGAGATGGGAGAGGCCCGACACCAGCGTGGTGAAGACTTCGGCCATGTGCACGCTGGCACTGGCCGCCGCCGGCCCTACCCCCGTACTGAGCAGAAACGTGGTAGAGCTTACGCCGTAGGCCATGCCCAGCGCCCCGTCAATGATCTGGGCGGCGAAACCTACCAGCATGTAGAGGAGAAAGTCTTCAGGCATAGAGACCTTTCTCGCCGGCTCTGGCAGCGGGAAGCAGGAGAGTCCTCACCTGACATGGACACAACTCGCAGGATTGTAACAGGTGCCGTTACCCTGTCAAAATCGAGCCGCGCCGCCCCTTTTGTCCTTTCGCCCATTTCTGTGGCACAATAAGAAAAAACCTCAAGCCGCGCAGTCCATGAGTCCCGTCCGCACGCCTAAAGAACGGAAGGTTTGCCGTGCCTGCACAAGAGAAACTCACCCCAACCGAACAGAACTTCGCCTATTTGATCGGACTTGGCATCGCCGTCACCATCCTGGCGCTGCTGCTCATTGGCCTGGGCACCATAGACAACGCCGACATCACCACCAGCCTGCTGATCGTTGGCATCGCCCTGATCGTGCTTGGCGTCGGCGGCTGGCTGATCATGGTGCGCCCCTGGGAACGCTTCGATGACCTAAAGACCCCCCAGTACACGGGCCACGAAGCGCACGCCGAGCCACCCGCCGCGCCTATCTCCGAAGCGAAGGCCGCGCCAGAACCCGCCCCGGCGCAAGAAGCCGCGCCCGTCGCCGAAGCAGTGGCCGAGCCGGCACCTGCTCCGGCGGAGGAAGCGGCGCCCGTCGCTGAAGCAGTGGCCGAGCCGGCGCCTGCTCCGGCGGAGGAAGCAGCGCCCGCCGTCGAGACCGCAGCCGCGCCGGACGACCTGACGCTGATCGAGGGCATCGGCCCCAAGTCCGCTGCCGCCCTCAACCAGGCCGGGATCACGACCTTCGCCCAGGTCGCAGCCATGACCGCCGAGCAGCTTGAACAGACCATCAAGGGGCGCGGCATTCGTCTGGTGGGCAGCGCCGCAAGCTGGCCGCAGCAGGCTGCGCTGGCCGCCACTGGCGATTTCGCCGCGCTTGCCGAGCTACAGGCAAAGCTCAAGGGCGGGGCTTAGCCAGGCGCAGAAGCGGTCTCGCGGGGCGTATCTTATTTCTGGGCCAAGAGATCACCGCTGAGACGCAGAGAGCGCAGAGAAAACACGGTATGGAGAGGGTGTTGGTTCTTCTCCGCGTCCTCTGCGTTTCTGCGGTTCAGAGAATCTCGCCCCAAATCCGGCTGCTCCCCGAAAAAAGCGGCGCGAGTGCACGCTCGCGCCGTCAGGCCGTCTTCCGGCAGCAGCGCCCCGCACCGTCATTCCTGCGGGGCGAACTCCTGCTGGTACTGCGCCGCAACCCAGTCATAGCTCGCCCGCAGCGGCGGCTCCAACGCCTGCCAGAACGCGCTCAGCGGCGGCCCGGTCACGACCGAGAGCGGCAGGCGCGTCGTGTTCGGGTAGGCGCAGCGGTAGATGACGTTCTGCTCGATCTCGTCCACCTGCCAGCAATGCGCGTCCACAAACTCGAAGATCGGGTCCAGGTTGGCCACGTCGCGGCGGCCCCCCTCCCCCCACCATTCAATGCGCCGCGCCGGGTCCAGCGGCGGGATGCGGTCGCCGTCCACCATCGTGCTGTCCACAATGATCGCCGGCTTGCCGCGCTGCAGATCGCGCACGGCTTCCAGGATGTACTCGTCCGATAGCTCGTCGGGCACAATCAGCGGATAGCCGTAGTGGAACTGCGTGGGACTGCGCCGGTCGGCCAGGAAATTGACAACCGTATTCGCGCCCCACACCAGCACCGTGTCGTGCGGATCGGTGCGCTCCGCCACGTAAGTGACCACCTCTTGCTGGCGGGCTGGCCCGGCGATCTCCGTTTCAGCCAGCAGAACGCGCACCACCGTCGCCACCACTGGCACGCCGAGCAACAGCGCGGCCAGGTAGACGCGCAGCCACGACCACACCTTGCGCCGGCGACCCACCGACTGAGCGATGCGCTGCGCCACCACCGGCAGGCTCATCGTCGTCAGCAGGGTCATGGCCGGGATCAGCGTCACGTAGTAGTGCGCGTAGCCGCGATTGGTGATGTTGGACAGGATCATGTCCACGAAGAAGGTGAGCACGATCCATACGCGCAGCGTGGTGTTGGTCGCCGCCTGCCGCCCGTAGTAGGGCCGTGTGTGCAGGCTGCGCCACGCCGCGCGCATCCCCATCACCAGGAACGGCAGCAGCGGCACGATCACCAGCGGGGCCGGGCTGGCCGTCCACGTCGTGAGCACCGTCCGCCCGATCCACACCGAGCCATCGCTCACCCAGTCGTGGAAGGTGCCCGCCGCCACGAACGAGGCGTTGACGGCATCATCGAGAATCCCGTTGAGCAGCAGGTACAGCGCCACCAGCCCCAGGCTGCTCAGCCCGCCCAGAATGGTCACGCCCAGCCAGTGCCAGCGCCGCTGCGTGCCCAGCACCGGGTGACGACTGATCAGCACCGCCGGGACGAAAGCCAGGGCCACGCCCACCGTCGTCTGCTTGATCAGAAAGGCGCTGCCCGCCGCAAAGCCCATGGCGAATCCCCAGCGTGAGCCGGGCGTGCGCAGGAACTGGTAGCCCGCTGCCAGGACGAGCATCTGCGGCAGCAGCGCGTAGGGTTCGGTGAAGTTGATGTCCGAGACGAGCGCCGGATGGCGCGTGAGCAGCACCAGGATGAGCGGGCCGGCCCACGTCTCGCCGCGCTCGCCGTACAACTGGCGCAGCAGCCAGAACATGGTCATGCCCGTCAGGAAGAGGGTGATGTTCTCGGCCAGCCACAACGCCCAGCGGTTGGTGCCGAAGATGAAGAAAGCCAGCGCGTTGATGAAGTAGATGCCGGGTGGCTTGTTGTCCCAGGCATCCAGATAGGGCAGTCCGCCATCACGGATGATCTGGCCCGTGTAAGCGAAGATGCCGCTGTCGCGCCGCTGTTCGGTGAGGAAGGGCGCGAATTGTAGCGACACGAGGATGATCAGGAGCAGCAGAATACTCGCCGGCAGCACCCACGACATCCTGACGAAGGCGAAGCGGCTGCCCCTCGCGCGAGGATGGCCCATCGAGTAGCTCATGCGTGAGAACGCATCTCCTTCACATGCCGCCTATTGCCATTATAAGCCCGCTATGCGGCACAGGCAACTCACAAACAGGGTGGGGGTGCATCTCACGATGGGGGCGAAATGCTTGAACCGCAGAGACGCAGAGGACGCGG
>CAYNHD010000221.1:0-7039 GCA_964396775.1 uncultured Thermoflexus sp.
GACCTTGCCCCCTATCAGACGGGCGGCTGAAGAACCTTTGCGCCCACCCTCCAGCCCTGGGCCGCGCCAGCCGCTCAGTAGCCCCCCTGGTCGCCCGGCTGCGCGGCGCTGCCCTGCGCCTCGGCGATGATGCGCGCGCCGCTGCTCGTCCCGATGCGCGTCGCGCCCGCCTCGACCAGCGCCAGAGCGTCGGCATAGGAGCGCACGCCGCCCGACGCCTTGACGCCCATCTCCGGCCCGACGGTACGGCGCATCAGGGCGATGTCGTGCACGGTCGCGCCGCCCGGCCCGAACCCCGTCGAGGTCTTCACGAAGTCGGCCCCGGCCTCCTGGGCGATCCGGCAGGCGGTGATCTTCTCGTCGTCAGTGAGCAGTCCCGTTTCCAGGATGACTTTGCAGATGCCACCATGCGCGCGCACGACGGCGACAACCGCCGCGATGTCACGGCGTACCAGGTCGAAATCGCCCGACTTCAGCGCGCCGACGTTCAGCACCATATCAATGTCATGCGCGCCGTTGACCAGCGCCCGCTCCGCCTCGAAAGCCTTGACTTCAGGCATCGTCGCGCCCAGCGGGAAGCCAGCCACCGTGCAAACCACAATGCCCTCGGCGCCGGCCAGCCGTTGCGCCGCCAGCGCCACCCAGGACGGGTTCACCGCTGCCGAGGCGAAGTGGTGCGCCCGCGCCTCCTGGCACAGCGCGACAATCTGATCGTGCGTGACTTCCGGCTTGAGCAGCGTGGAATCAATCATGCGCGCAAGCTCGGCAGCACTGAGTGGGTGAGTCACCGGGAAGCTCCTTCTCCTGACAGGCAACGATCGGGCACAGCGCGATTATACCATGCCACCCCGACCCCAATGGGCGTATCTCATTTCTGGGGCAAGAGATCACCGCCGAGGCGCAGAGAGCGCAGAGAAAAGATAGGTTGGAGAGGACGTTAGTTCTTCTCCGCGTCCTCTGCGCCTCTGCGGTTCAGGCATTTCGCCCCCATCGTGAGATGCACCCACCCCAATCGCCAACTGGCGGGCAACGCCAATGTGCCTTAAGATTGTAGGCACTTCGTCGAACCGCACAAGGCTTCAGGGACAGTGGGAGTCCCTGGGCCGGTTGTTGGGTTGTTCCGGCACGGCAGGATGGCTACATCGCCGCTGGCCGGTGATTCGCCGGCGACCTTTGTGCAACCCTGGATCGACTCGACGATAGTCGCGTAGAGCGTGGCGCGTGAGGGGGTTTTCATGCAACAGTGTGGGAACTGCGGACATCAGAACCGGCCCGGCGTTGTCTTCTGCGAGAACTGCGGAGCCAGTCTGATTGGCAAGATGCCGCTCAGCACCAGGGCACTGGAGTCCGCGTCGGAGGCCAGGCCGGGCGAAGCAGGCGGTGAAGCGCCGCTCTCCGTCCAGGACATCGCCCAGGGCATGGCGACGTTCATGCTGGGCGACAGCCTCAAGCTGGACATCGAAGGGGCCGCCGAGCCAATGGTGCTGGAGCCGAAGGCCGAGACCATCCTGGGCCGCCGCGATCCGGCCACCGGTGCCACGCCGGACATTGACCTGACGCCCTTCGCCGGCTATCGCATGGGTGTCAGCCGCCGCCACGCTGCCATCCGGCACGGCGAGGACAACACGCTCAACATCTGGGACCTGGGCAGCAGCAACGGCACCTTCCTCAACGGGCAGCGGCTCAACGCGCACCGCCCGTACCGTCTGCACGACGGCGACGAGCTACGTCTGGGGCAGATGGTGCTGCGCGTGTACTTCAAACCGGTGTCTGCTGCCGCCCAGCTGAAAGCCGCGCCAACTGCCCCGGCACGCGCGGCCACACCCAAACCGCCGGTGGCCGAAAAGCCCAGGCCGCAGCCCAGCCCGCCCCGTCCGGCGCTCACGCCGCCGCTCACGGTGATCGCGCCGCAGGCACAGCCGCCCAAAGCTGCCGAAAAGTCACCCACGCTGCCCGTGCCTCCACAGCAGCCCAAGCCAGCCGAGGTACTGCCCGCCACTCCCGCCGCTCCACAGCCCTCCAAAGCTGCGGAAGAACCTCCCGCTACCCCGGCTGCCCCGCAGCCGGAGGCGCCGGCGGTGTCCCCTTCTCCGCAAGCTGAGGCCGAAGCTGCGCCCGCCGTCCCCGCTGCGCCCGAAGCTAAAGCGGTGCCAGAAGCCGAGGCTGCGCCCGCCCCGCCAAAAGAAACTGCCCCAGCGGACGCTGCTCCGTCGCCGCCCGCCCCACAGCCGCCCGCAGCCGAGGCGACGCCTCCCCCCCCTGCCGGGGAGCCTGCCACACCGCCGCCACCTGCCCCCAAAGCGCCGCCATCCGCCGAGGCGACTGCGCCAAACGCGAAGAATGAGAAACACACTGGCGACTCGCCCGGCCCTTCAGAGCAACAGGCCGACGAGTCCAAGCCAGGCGAGGATGACGCCTCTTCCTGACGCAAACGCGCCGGTCAACTGCATGACCGACGCACTGTTTCCCTGAAGAACCTCAGGTCGTTCCTTCTTGACTGTCCTCTGCGCTCTCTGCGCCTCGGCGGTGACGTTTTTCCCCAAAAACGAAATGCGTCCCCCTCGGACGCGAGTCGCATCAGAGCGTGCTGAGCATCGGCAGCTTGATCCCATGACGGCGCGCGGCGGCGATGGCCTGCTCGTAGCCAGCGTCGGCGTGGCGGGCGATGCCCAGGCCGGGGTCGGTGGTCAGCACGCGCTCCAATCGCCGCGCCGCTTCGGGCGTGCCGTCGGCGACGATCACCTGCCCGGCGTGCTGGCTGTAGCCGATGCCCACGCCGCCGCCGTGATGAAAGCTGACCCACGTCGCCCCGCCGATCGCGTTGATCAGCGCGTTGAGAATTGCCCAGTCGGAGATGGCGTCAGAACCATCCAGCATCCCTTCCGTCTCGCGGTTGGGCGAGGCGACCGATCCTGCGTCCAGGTGGTCGCGCCCGATGACAATCGGCGCGCTGACCTGGCCGGACGCCACCAGATCGTTGAAGGCCAGCCCTGCCCGCGCCCGCTCGCCGTAGCCCAGCCAGCAAATGCGCGCCGGCAGCCCCTGGAACTCGACTTCGCGCTGGGCCATCCTGATCCAGCGAGCTAGATGCTCGTCCTCTGGGAACAACTCAAGGATCGTCTCGTCCGTGCGGTAGAGGTCCTGCGGATCGCCGGAGAGCGCCACCCAACGGAACGGCCCCTTGCCCTCGCAGAACAGCGGGCGAATGTAGGCAGGCACAAAGCCGGGGTAGTCGAAGGCATCGCTGACGCCCGCATCGAACGCCTGCTGGCGCAGGTTGTTGCCATAGTCGAAGACCACCGCGCCGCGCGTCTGGAAGTCCAGCATGGCCTGGCAGTGCGCGGCCATCGTCTGGCGGGCCAGGCGCTGGTACTCGGCGGGATCGCGCTCGCGCAGCGCCGCCGCCTCAGCGAAGGGAATGCCGGCGGGGATGTACGACAGCGGATCGTGCGCCGAGGTCTGGTCGGTGACGACATCCGGCACGATGTTCATACGAGCCAGCCGGGGAAAGAGGTCGCCCGCATTGCCGATCACGCCAACCGAGAGCGGCTCCTGGCGCTCTTTGGCGGCCAGCACCAGTTCCAGCGCCTCCTCCAGGTCGGTGACGACGCGGTTGACGTAGCGCATCCGCAGGCGGCGCTCGGCCATGCGCGGGTCTGCCTCCACAATGAGCGCGACGCCCTCGTTCATGGTGACGGCCAGCGGTTGCGCGCCGCCCATCTCGCCCAGCCCGGCGGTCAGCACGAGCTTGCCTTTCAGGCTGCCCCACCCCTGCTGGCGGGCCAGTGAGCCGAGCGTCTCATACGTCCCCTGCAGGATGCCCTGCGTCCCAATGTAAATCCACGAGCCGGCGGTCATCTGGCCGTACATGATCAGCCCCTGCCGCTCCAGCGCGTCGAAGTGCTCTTGCGTGGCCCAATGCGGCACCAGGTTGGAGTTGGCGATCAGCACGCGCGGCGCGTCGGGGTGCGTCCTGAATACGGCGACTGGCTTGCCGGACTGGACAAGCAACGTCTCGTCGTTCTCTAGCTCGCGCAAGGTGGCGATGATGGCGTCGAACGCCTGCCAGTTGCGCGCCGCCCGCCCGCGCCCGCCGTAGACGATCAGGTTGTCGGGGTCTTTGGCGACATCAGGATCGAGGTTATTCATCAACATGCGCATGGCAGCTTCTTGTTGCCAGCCCTTGCAGGTGATGGCGGTGCCGCGCGGAGCGCGAATCACACGGGTCATAAGTCACTTCTCCAGGAACAGGCCAAGAACCAATCTTGGCGCGTATTCTAACACAATTCCCCCGGCGGCAGGGTGGCGGCAGTGGCCGGGTCCACGAGCGAATCATCAGGCAGTTGTCGGAAGGCCCCCATCCCCTGGCCCCTTCCCCCAACCAAGCTAGGGGAAGGGGAGAGCAGCCAGCCGGAATCCCCGCTCTAGCTCGGCTGAAGGGGGATCAAGGGGGGAGGCGTTCAGCGGGCATTCTCGACCTTCGCCTAGCGGCAGGTCGTTCGCAAGCACCCAGTGGCCGCTCGTGCCAGACGATGCCATAATGGAGGCGGGAGTATTCGTGGTCAGGGTCGCACATGGCGGCCAGGACACTGAGAAGGAGCAAAGCCAGATGCATTACACAAACCTGGGGCGCACGGGCTTGCAGGTCAGCCGCCTGTGCCTGGGCACGATGAACTTCGGCCCGTACACCAGCGAGCCAGACAGCTTCGCCATCATGGACAAGGCGCTGGAGCTGGGCATTAACTTCTTCGACACGGCCAATGTCTACGGGCGCAAACTGGGCGAGGGGATCACCGAGCACATCATCGGGCGCTGGTTCGCCCAGGGCGGCGGGCGGCGCGAGAAGGTCGTGCTGGCGACCAAAGTCTACGGCAAAATGGGCGATTGGCCGAACGAGTCCAGGCTGTCGGCCTATCACATCAGGCGCGCGTGCGAAGAGAGCCTGCGCCGCCTGCAAACCGATCACATTGACCTCTACCAGATGCACCACATTGACCGGGGCACCCCCTGGGAAGAAATCTGGCAGGCGATGGAGCAGCTTGTCCGCGAGGGTAAGGTGATCTACGTCGGCAGCAGCAACTTCGCGGGCTGGCACATTGCCCAGGCGCAGGGCATCGCCGCCTCACGGCACTTCATGGGCCTGGTTTCGGAGCAGAGCCTCTACAACCTGTCCGCGCGCATGATCGAGCTAGAGTTGATCCCCGCCTGTCAAGCCTATGGCCTGGGGCTGATTCCCTGGAGTCCGCTGGGGGGTGGCCTCCTGGCTGGCGCTTTGCAGAAGGCGCAAGAGGGCCGCCGCACCGAGGAACGGATTGGCGAACGCATCGAGGACGCCCGCCCGCAGCTGGAGCGTTACGAGCAGTTCTGCGCCGGGCGCGGCGAGCATCCCGCCGATGTCGCCCTGGCCTGGCTGCTGCACCAGCCCGCCGTCACTGCGCCGATCATCGGCCCGCGCACGATGGAGCAACTCACCGGCAGCCTGCGCGCGCTGGAGATCACGCTGTCTGAGGACGATCTGAAGGCCCTCGACGCCATCTGGCCGGGGCCGGGCGGCCCCGCGCCCGAAGCCTACGCCTGGTAGGCAGTGTGCGCCTGGCCCAGCAAGATTCCCTGATTGCCAGTCGTTCATCTCACCCCCGTTTCGCTTCGCTCAACTTCCCCCTCTCCGTAAATGGAGAGGGGGTCAGGGGGTGAGGTTGTGAAGGACAACAAGACAACAACGGGCAGGCGTCCGCGCGTGGACGCCTGCCCGTTACCCTCACGGCTCTGGCTTTGTTCAGCCGGAGATCACCGCCACAATGCCTGCTCGCTGCGGTGGTCGAGGGCACTGTCTTCGCCGCTCGTCTCGTCGTTGGTGGCGGCGTCTCGCCGCTCGCGGCGCTCCTCGCGCAGCATGAGCAACATCAGCAGTCCCACGCCGATCACGATGCAGCTATCGGCCACGTTGAAGACTGGCCAGCGCCACACGTCCAGGAAATCCACCACATAGCCGAGCCGCACGCGATCAATGACGTTGCCCAGCGCCCCGCCCAGTTGCAGGCCAAGCGCCAGACGGAGCAGCCAGCCATCTGACGAAACCTGCCGATAGTAGTAGAGGATGACCGCCGACACGATCACGGCGATGATCAGGAACACCACGCCGCCCTGCGGGAACAGCCCGAAGGCCGCGCCCGTGTTGTGCACATGCGTGAAGCGGAAGACCTGCTCCAGGGCGCTCACCGGTGCCCATGACTCGTGCAGCCCAAGATGCCTCACGACGTAGGCTTTGCTGGCCTGATCAGCCAGGATAGCCAGCGCCACGACCCAGGCAAGCAACAGCCAGCGAACCGCTACCCTGCGCGGCGTCGTGGCAGTGACGGAGCGATCCTGGTGAGTCACGCCCGTCACATCCCGGCCTGGTAGTCGCGCGTCTCGGCGCAGCGCAGGCACAGCGTGGTGTAGGGGATCGCTTCCAACCGGGCGATGTCAATCTCCTGCCCGCAGTTCTCGCAGACCCCGTAGGTGCCGTCCCCGTACCTGGCCAGCGCCTCGTCAATCTGGCGCAGCCGCGTCTGCGCGGCCCGCAGCGACGAAGCGCCAACCGTCTGCTCGTACACGGCGGTCGCATCCTCGGCCTGGTGATTGGTGTAGCCCGTGCCGCTGATGTCGAGCACCTGCGCGCTCTCCATCTGCGTCACTTTGTCGCGATACGTCTCGCGCAGCCCCAACAACACGTCGTAAAGCTCTTGCTTGGTCGTGGTCATCCTGTGACAGCCTCAACTAGGTGTCTATCCGTGAAGCTGCCCACGTAGGGGCGCTGCTCTGCGCGCCCGGCAGTTCACGGATAGACTGTAACGGCGATCCTCTGGCCTTCATTGTAGCCCCGCCAGCATTGGCGGGCAAACTCACACCCGCCGCAGGGTCCACAGAAAAGCCGTCAGGCAGTTGTCGGAACGCCCCCATCCCCCGGCCCCTTCCCCCAGCAAAGCTAGGGGAAGGGGAGAACCATTTGCCAGATCGTCCCCCCTCTAGCTTTGCTGGAGGGGGGATTGAGGGGAGA
>CAYNHD010000222.1:0-7034 GCA_964396775.1 uncultured Thermoflexus sp.
GCCCAGGAAGCGGCGCGCGGCATCCCCCGCGCGGCGCGGCGGCACCGCATCGAGCATGTGCAGATCATCCACCCGGACGACGCGGGGCGACTGGACGCACTGGGTATCATCGCTTCGATGCAGCCCATCCACGCCACGTCCGACTACGAGATGGCCGACCGTTACTGGGGCGCGCGCGCCCGCTGGAGCTATAACTGGCGGCTGCAATTGGAGGCCGGGGCGGTGCTCGCCTTCGGCTCCGACGCGCCGGTTGAGCCGTTCGCGCCGCTGCTGGGCATCTTCGCGGCGGTGACGCGCCGCCGCCCGGACGGTTCGCCGGGGCCGGACGGCTGGTACCCGGAGGGGCGGCTGGACGTGGATACAACGTTGCGCGCCTTCACCCAGGGGCCGGCTTACGCGGCGGGCATGGAGCGCGACCTGGGGACCCTCGCCCCCGGCTACCTGGCCGATCTGGTCGTGCTCGACCGCGACCTCTATACCATTCCCCCGGACGAGATTCTGGCGACGCGCATCCTGGGCACGATGGTCGGCGGGACGTGGAAGCACCGGTTGTTTGGGTGAGGAAGGGGTTGTTGGTTGTTGGTTATTGGTTGTTTGGTTGTCAGGGGTCAGTTCTCGGTTTTCAGTGATGGCAAATGAGGTGCATCCGTAGACTTCCGAAGTTTTCGGAAACTTCGGAAGTCTGAGGCCAGGGGGTGAGGTAGACCAGGGCGCAGCAGAGCAGCGCCCCTACCGCTCAAAGGGTTTTGCACACGCTCCTACCGCCTACCCACAAGTGATCACTGACGACCGATCACTCTCAGTTCAGCCGGATGTCTATCCAGTTCGTTTGCCCGGCGACAATAGTGACCGTCCCCTTGAAGCGCAGCACCCCCTGCTTGCGCACCAGCACCGTATACTCGCCCTCCGGCAGGTCGCCGTGCGTGAAGTGCTCGCCGTAGTACGGGTCGGAGTTGACCGTCTCATCGGCGTAAGAATACGTCATGCGGCTGGGGCCGGTCTCCGACTGGAGGGTGATCGCCACGTCGTGCAGCCGGTTACCATAGGCGTCGGTGATGCGCCCGGCCAGCGTGCCAAAGGTCGGCCAGGGGCGAATCCACAGATCGGGGTTGTAGGTGCGGTAGTAGTCATAGGGGTTGCCGATGCGCACTTCCAGGTGCAGGTGCGACCCCAGGGCCACCCCCGTCGCGCCGACCTGCCCGATGCGCTGCTGTAGCTCGATGCGCTGGCCCGCCGCCACATCCACGCGCGACAGGTGCCCGTAGAGCGTGTAGAGCGGCTCGCCGGATGGCGCGCGCTGGTCGTGCTCGATGACTACCAGGTTGCCGTAAAAGTCGGTGGTCGGCCCGAACTGGGTGATGTTGTCGCTGCCCGCGTAGATCACCCAGCCACTGGCCGCAGCCAGCACCGCCGTGCCCAGCGGATTCTGGATGTCAATGCCGTGATGGGTCTGGAACTGCCCGCCGCCCGTCGAGCCGTAGGGGTAATTGCGGCTGGCGTAGTCGCGCAGGCTATTGCTCGGATCGCGCGGGAAGGGGCGCGCCAGCCAGTAGTGATCCTGCGGCTCGCCGGTCTGGTCGAAGGGCGCGTCTGCGACGGGGGCCGGCGTGGACGTTTGCAGCGTCACCTGGGTGGAGCGCGGCGTGTTGGTTGGGTAGGGTGTCGCGCCCGCCTGCGCATCCGGCAACAGCGCGACGGCAGCCGGCTGCTGAACGGGCGCGCGGGTGAACGTGGCAGAGGGGGGCGGCGCTGGCGTGGCCGAGGGCGCGCGCGTCACCTGCTGCTGCACGGCGATGAGCGTCGCCAGTGCATCCTCTATGGGCGGAGAGGCGAGCGTCGGCCCCGCCGATGCCGCGCGCAGGCCCTGTTCGCACGCGGCCACGCTCAGCGCCGCGACCAGCCAGACTACCCATACAACCCACAGCTGTCTTGTCATCCCGTTCCAACCTATCCCTGTGTCGTAGAAGCAGTGTTCAGTCTTCGGTGTTCAGTGATCAGTTGTCAGTGTTCCTTGCAGCAGCCCCTGGATGCCGGTCACATAGGGATGCCGCTCTGCTGCGCCCGGTAGGGATGCTGCTCTGGCGCCTCCGTAGGGGCGTATTGCGATACGCCCCCTACGGGGACTCCGACCAGACTTCAAGTCTCCGCAGACTTCGGAAGTCTTCTATCAGACGCTACCCCAGCCCTGCCCGCGCCTCGACGGTCTGCATCACGGCATCGCGGATGGCTCGCGCGCTCTCGACCAGTGCGCCCGCGTCGTGGCGCAGGCGCGCGGCAAGCTGCGCGTCGTCCAGGCCCGCCGCGTTGGTGCGCACGTTCATGGCCGCGCTTTCAACCGCCGCCAGCCCCATCAAGGCGGCTGTGGCCGCGTCGCTGGCCGCGTTAACGTTGCCGTGCGTCGCGACCTGCTCAGCCAGACGCATCGCTTCCAGAGCCAAGCGCGCCACGTTGAGCGGCACATCTGCGGCGTGGGCGGTGGCCTCCTGAATGGCGGCGGCGCGCGCCGGATCGTCTTTGGGCAGGCGGAACGCTTCTAGCACGCTCTCGAAGGCCGCGCTGTCCTCGTCAATAGCGTCCAGCAGCGGCTCGCGCAGCATGGCGGCGGCAGCAGCGATGGCGCGCATGGTCTCCTCGACGGCGGCGTGACGCTTCTTGCCGACCGTCACCTGGGCGACCATCTCGGCCAGCGCCGCGCTCAGCGCCCCGGCCAGCGCCGCGACCGCGCCCCCGCCTGGCGTGGGCGTCCCCGCCGCAACTGCCGCGACGAACGTCTCCGGCGTGGCTGCGGGCGGCGCGACGGTCAGCACCGGGCGGGCGGCGTCTTCGGGGATGGGCGGCTCTTCGGCGACCAGCGCGGCTTCGGCGGCCTCTGCCTGTTGGATGCGGTATTCCAGAATCTGATCGGGCATGAATTTGTCAAGCTGGAGGTACCAGCGCGCCGCATCCACAAAGAACTCCTGCGGAGCCAGGCCGATCAGCTCGCTGGTGGTCACCGTCACGCCGTAGCGCGCGGCTTCGCGCCGGATCAGCTCGACGACGCGGGCGACGGGCGTCCGTCGGTAGTCGGTCAGGTTCATGGAGACCTGCGCCTGCCCTTCGACGAGGAAGCCCGCCGCTTTGACAAAGCGCAGCCCGCCGTTGGAGTGGCGCACCGCGCGGGCGATCTTGTTGGCGATGGACACGTCGCTCGTGCTCAGGTAGACGTTATAGGCGACCAGGGGTGGGCGCGCGCCGATGATCGTCGCTCCGGCAGTTCCTAACTCCGCCGGGCCGAAGTCCGGCATACGCGCCGGGTCCACAGCAATGGCTTCCTTAAGCTGCTCGTACTGGAAATGAGCGTTGCGCAGGTCGGCCAGGTTGCGGCGCTCTGGCTGGGTGGCGGCGAACTCGTAGAGGAAGACCGGGATGCCCAGTTCCGTCCCGACGCGCTGGCCAAGCCGCTGGGCGATGGCCACGCAGTCGTCCATCGTCACGTCGCGGAGGGGCACGAAGGGCACCACGTCGGTTGCGCCCAGGCGCGGGTGCTCGCCTTTGTGCTGAGTCATGTCAATCAGGTCGGCGGCCTGGCGGATGGCGGCGAACATGGCCGCTTCGACGGCTTCCGGCGTGCCCACGAGAGTCACCACCGAGCGGTGATGGTCGGCGTCGCTGGTCGTGTCCAGGATATGCACGCCCGCCGCCGAGCGCATGGCGCGGACGATGGCCTCGATCACCTCTGGGCGGCGTCCCTCGCTGAAGTTTGGGATACACTCGACTAAGGGTCTCTGCATGGCATTCGCGGCGCGCCCCGCGCCTTTCCCCTTTCTGGTGCTGTAAGTGCTCTATTTTGAAGGCGTAGTATTGCTACCCCACGCTCCGGCGTTTGTCAAATCCGGCGGCCCCAGCGCGGCGAGCGCCGCCCCCCTTGACACTCCCCGGCAGTTCGGCGACACTCGAACCGGGCGCGAAGCCGGCTCTCACTGGCGGCTGATCGCCGAATCCGAAGGAGTGTGCATGGCCGCTTATGGGCTGATGATCGTACTGGCGGGCGGCGGGTTGCTGGTCTGGGCGGCGATGCTGGCCGCCTGGCTGCACCGCCGCTACGCTGTGCCCTACGCGCTGCTGACGGTCGGCATCATCACCTACATCGTCGCGCTGGGCGTTAAGGTGCTGCTGCTGCGGGCGGTAGACCGAGCATTGCTGAGCATCCTGCCGCTGGGCGCGCTGACGATGGGCGTGCTGGCCGGGTTCAGCGAGGAGACACTGCGCGCGCTCGGCTACCAGGTGCTGGCCCCCGGCGCGGTGACGCGCCCGCAGGCACTGATGATCGGTGCCGGGCACGGCCTCACCGAGACGATCTACACGGCGCTGATCGCCATCAGCGTCGGGCTGTCCGCCCTGTCCGGCGACGCAGCGGAGGATGTCGCGCCGCTGAGCCTCGCCGGCCGCACGCTGGCCGAGGCGCTGAATGGGGCGCTGCCGGTGATCATGCACATGGCGCTCAGTTGGCTGGTGCTGCAGGCGTTCTTGCGCGGGCAATTGTACTGGCTCTTCGTCGCCATCTTCATCCACGCGGTTGTGGAGATCATGGCCACGCTGCTCGGCCCCAACGACGCCTGGATCGTCGTCGCGTGGCGGGCGCTGGTGGCGTTGAGCAGCGTGGCGGCGATTGTTCGCGTGCGCGGGCCGGGCCTCACCGCTGAGCGGGGATGAGATCAGCCAGGGTAGAGACTTCCGAAGTCTTCAAAACTTCGGAAGACTGACTCCTGATCAAGCCGCGCTCAGCCCACGTCGAGCACCTCGCGGTTGCGCACGTTGTCGTAGCGCCCCTCCAGCAGGGCCTTGCGCACCGCGTCGGCGGCCTCCACGCCCACCTGACTCTGCGCCTCGTGCGTGCTGGCTCCCAGATGCGGCGTGTGGATCACATTGGGCAGGCCGATCAGCGGATGATCGGGCGCGGGCGGCTCCGGGTCGTAGACATCTACCGCCGCGCCGGCCACCTTGCCGCTGCGCAGCGCCTCGGCCAGGTCGGCGCTGTGAATGAGCGCCCCACGCGCCGTATTGACGATCAGCACGCCATCTTTCATGCGGGCAAGGGTCTCGCGGTTGATCATCTCGCGCGTCTCGTCGGTGACGACGGCGTGCAGCGAAAGGACATCCGCCTGGGCGAGCACCTGGCCCAGGTCGGCGAGCATGGCCATGCGGCGGGCCAGGCGCTCCGGCACGAAAGGATCGTAGGCAAGCGCAGCCATGCCCAGGGCTTTGGCCCGTTCAGCCACCGCGTGCCCGACGCGCCCATAGCCGATGATGCCCAGCGTCTTGCCGGCAAGCTGCGTGCCGACGAACTTACTACGCTCCCAGCGCCCCTCGCGCAGCGAGCGGTCGGCCTGGGGGAGGTGGCGGGCCAGGGCCAGCATCAGGGCGAGGGTGTGCTCGGCGGTGGAGACGGTGTTGGCTTCAGGCGTGTTCATGACCACGATGCCGCGCGCCGTGCACGCCTCCAGATCAATGTTGTCCACACCCACGCCGGCGCGCACCACGACTCGCAGGCGATTGGCGTGTTCCAGCAGGGCGGCGTCCACGCGCGTGTCGCTGCGCACGATCAAGGCGTGCGCGTCCGGGATGCGGGCCAGGGTCTGCCCGCGGGTCATCTTACCCGGCGCGTGGACTTCAAACGCGGCCACCGAGCGCAGCGCAGCCAAGCCCACCTGGTTGAGCATATCCGGCACAAGCACCAGGTAACGCATAGCCTCACGCCTCTTTCGCCAGGAACTCATCCATCGCCGCGAACAGGGCTTCCAGGTGTTCCGGCTGCGCATCGCCCATGTGCGCGATGCGCAGGGTTTTGCCCTTGAGCTTGCCGTAGCCGTTGGAGATGGTCATGCCCCGCTCGCGCAGGAAGGCGTTGAGCGCGGCGATGTCAATCCCGCGTGTGTTGACCAGGGTGCTCACCGTCGGCGAGTGATAGCCTTCCTCCGAGAAGAGGGCGAATCCGGCCCCGCGCGCCCAGGCGCGGGTCATGGCGGCCATCTTCTCGTGGCGGGCGAAGCGCGCCTCCAGCCCTTCGGCCAGCATGTCGTCAAGCTGCCGGTCGGCGGCGTACATCAGCGAGATGGGCGGCGTGGCCGGGGTGTTGTTCTTCTGGTGGTGCCGGTCAATCTCCAGCACGTCGAAGTAGTAGCCGCGATTGGGGACCTGGCGCGCCCGCTCCAGCACGGCAGGCGACACGGCGGCAAAAGCCATGCCCGGAGGCAGGGCGAACGCCTTCTGCGTGCTGGTCAGGCACACGTCAATGCCCCAGCCGTCCACGTCCACCTTTGCCCCCGCGTAGATGCTCACCGCGTCCACCAGAAAGAGCGTGTCCGGGTAGTCACGCAGCACCTCGGCGTAGCCCTCGACCGGGTTGCGCACGCCGGTGCTGGTCTCGTTCATCACGCAGGCCACCACGTCATACGCCTGGCCGCGCAGGGCGTCGGCAAGCTGCTCCGGCTTGACCGCCCGGCCCCACTCAACGGCGATCACGTCTACCTGCTTGCCGTTGAGCTGGCTGACCTCGGCCCAGCGTTCGCTGAAGGCCCCGCAGACCAGGTGCAGGACGCGCGCCTCGTCGCGCACCGCGCAGCGCGAAGCGGATTCCCACACGCCCGTGCCCGACGAGGTGTAGAGATAGACCGGGTGCCGGGTGAAGAACGTCTGTTGCAGCTTGGGTTGCATCCGTGCGTAGAGCGCCGCGAACTCGCCCGAACGATGGCCGATCATCCATCCGGCCTGGGCGTCCAGAATCTCCTCGCGGACTTCGACGGGGCCGGGGATGAACAGGCGGACGTGCTGTGATTGTCGGGGAGACATGGGTACATTTCTCCTTAGTGTGCCTTGTATACCTGGTGAAGCATGAGTTAGGAGTCAAGAGTCGTGAGCCAGAGGCCGTCTGAGAAGTCGTGCGCCTGCGTTTGCCCCCCAAGCCCGGCCCGTACCCCGCGGGGGGGGGAGGGAGAAAAGCGCGCCCGCAAAGCCCCACCCCCCATGGGGGGGGGGGGTTTTGGGTGGGGGGTGTC
>CAYNHD010000223.1:0-6943 GCA_964396775.1 uncultured Thermoflexus sp.
TTCTGCCCATACCACGCACCCGGAAGCCTTCACTGGACGCGCATGGGGTGAATGGCCATACGTCCCTACGGGACTTCATCCCGCCCGGTGTCAAGCGAGTCACTGACAACCTTTGCACGCACCCTGCGCTCTGCTTGCCCGCCGCCGAACGCCTGAGGTAAGCTAGGGCGCGGCCTGGTCGCGCCGCGCGGTGCGGCGCAGCACGCAAGGATGGTGAGTATGGCAGGATCGCAAGAGTCGCCCGGCGAGCGGCGTGGCGCGGGTACCTACCAGATGCTATGGGACTGTAAGTTCTGCGGGACGCAGAAGCTGCTGGGCGTGACGCACCGCCACTGCCCGAACTGTGGCGCGGCCCAAGACCCGGAGCAGCGTTACTTCCCCGCCGAAGAGGATATGGTCGCGCTGGAGGATCATCCCTACGTGGGGGCGGACAAAATCTGCCCGGCCTGCCAGCAGCCCAACAGCGCCGCCAGCACGTTCTGTACGGAGTGCGGCGCGGACCTGGCAACCGGCGTCGTCGCCCCGACGCAGGGCGTGCGCGAGATCGGCACGGGCCGCGCCGAGACCGATACGCGCCGCGATGTCGTCAAGGACAGGTTCGACGCGGAGATGGCGCGGGTAGGGGTGAGCCAGCGGCCAGGGCGCAAACTCCTGGGGCTGGGCATGGGCGCATGGCTGGCCATCGCCATTGTCGCGCTGCTGGCAATTGGCATCGGCGTCATAGTCTACGCCGTCACCTATCGCACGGACGCCGAGGCGACAGTCAACGCCCTGAGCTGGGAGCGGGCCATCGCCATTGAGAGCTTCCAGGCGGTGCCTGATTCCGCCTGGGAAGACGACGTGCCCGGCGACGCCTACGGACTCTCGTGCGAGCGAAGACAGCGCAGCACGCGCCAGGTGCCCGACGGGTCGCACGAGGAATGCACCGATGTAGACCAGGGCGACGGCAGCTTCCGCCGCGAGTGCCGCACGGTGCAGGATTACCGCGACGAGCCGGTTTACGATGACTGGTGCAGGTTCACGGTCAATCGCTGGGCGCACGCCCGCGACGTGACGGCCAGCGGCGCGGGCGACGATCCCCCCGCCTGGCCCATCTACACGCTCGCCCAGGGCAGCGGCGCGCTGGGCAGCGAGCGGGCCGGCGCGCAGCGCGAGCAGTACACGGTCGTGCTGCGGCTGGGGGATGGCGATGAGCAGACCTGCCGCTTCGACAACGAGGCGGATTGGGCGCAGTACCGGGTGGGGATGGCCGTCACACTCAAGCTGGACATCACCGGCGACGCGGACTGCGCCACGCTCAAGCCCACCGGGTAGGGGTGGCTTTCGGCAAGGTGTATGGCTCTATGCTCTACCTCTCCTGTCAAGGCGCTCCTCGTGCCGGTTTGGTCGGGTGCCTTTACGACCCGCTCGTGAGCCAGTATAGTACAGGCTATAAGAACTGCGGAGAAAAGACGATGCAAAGGCAATGGGTCGTATCAAATCCTAAGGTGATGATGGGGAAACCGGTCATTGCCGGAACGCGCATCACCGTCGAACTCATTCTGGAGAAGCTGGCGGCGGGCGAAACCATCGAGCAGATTGTTGAGACACATCCGCACCTGACTCGTGACGCCATTTTGGCCGCATTAGCCTTTGCCCGCGATGCTCTGCGCGCCGATGTGATTTACCCCCTGCCTGAGACGACAGCATGAACTTTCTGGCTGACGAGAGCGTTGACTTCCCCGTTGTGGAGCGTCTGCGGCAAGACGGACATTCGGTCGCATATTGAGTTGGGGCCAGGGATGGCTGATGATGAGGTGTTGAGCCTGGCCAATCAGGAAGGGTCCTTGTTACTGACAGCGGACAAGGACTTCGGCGAGATGGTGTTTCGCCAGCGCTTGCATACACATGGCGTTGTACTGGTGCGTTTGCCAGGACTGTCACCTGCACGAAAAGCCGAAAGTGTGGCCTTGGCGATCGGAGAACACGCGCCAGAACTTCCGCGCTCTTTCGCGGTGATTATGCCAGGGGCGCTTCGCATACGCCGTGCCAGCGATGCCATCTAGTTGCGTCTCTCAGGCGACCCGCCTTTCCCCCTCTCCACACGCGGTTCAGAGGCGGACAGGTGCTGAGATTGGCCTATAGTCTGGGGCGGCTCTTCACTTTACCTCACCCCCGCTCGGCGCTGGCGCGCCTCGCCTCCCCCTCTCCGTTAACGGAGAGGGGGCCGGGGGGTGAAGTCAATCCCCGCACCTGGCCCACTCCAGATAGTCCGCCAGGAAGCGCCCGGTATGGCTCTCGGCGACCTGCGCCACTTCCTCCGGCGTCCCCTCGGCGATCAGGTAGCCGCCCTCTTCGCCACCCTCCGGCCCCAGGTCAATGATGTGGTCAGCCACCTTGATGATGTCCGGGTTGTGCTCGATGATCAGCACGGTATTGCCTCTGTCTACCAGCGATTGCAGCACCTCGATGAGCTTCGCAACGTCGGCGGTGTGCAGGCCGGTGGACGGCTCGTCCAGCACGTAGAGCGTCTGGCCGGTGGCCCGCTTGGAGAGTTCGCGGCTCAGCTTGACGCGCTGCGCCTCGCCGCCGCTCAGCGTCGGCGCGGGCTGGCCGATGCGGATGTAGCCCAGGCCGACCGCCGCCAGCGTCTCTAGCTTGCTGCGGATGGTGGGGATGTTGGCGAAGTAGTCCAGCCCCTCGCTGACGGTCATATCCAGCACGTCGGCGATGCTCTTGCCCTTATACTTGACCTGCAGCGTCTCGCGGTTGTAGCGCGCGCCCTTGCACACTTCGCACGGCACGTAGATGTCCGGCAGGAACTGCATCTCGATCTTGAGCTGGCCCTCGCCGGCGCAATTCTCGCAGCGCCCGCCCTTGACGTTGAACGAGAAGCGCCCCGCCTTGTAGCCGCGAATCTTGCTTTCGGGTAGTTCGGCGAATAGCTCGCGGATGTGGTCGAAGAGCTTGGTGTAGGTGCCGGGATTGCTGCGCGGGGTGCGGCCAATGGGCGACTGGTCAATGTGGATCACCTTGTCAATGTGCTCCAGCCCCTCGATGGCGTCGTGCGCGCCGGGCCGTTCCTTCGCGCCATAGACCATCTGGGCCAGCTTCTTGTAGAGCACCTCGATCATCAGCGTGGACTTGCCCGACCCGCTGACGCCGGTGATCACGATCAGCTTGCCCAGCGGCACGGTCACGTCCAGGTTCTTCAGGTTGTTCTCGCGCGCGCCGCGAATGGTGATAGACCGCCCGTTGCCGGGCCGGCGCAGCAAGGGCAGGGGGATGCACTCGCGCCCGGACAGGTACTTGCCGGTGATGCTCGTCGGGTGGCGCATGATCGCCTCCGGCGGCCCTTCGGCGACAACCTCGCCGCCGTGTTCGCCCGCGCCCGGCCCCAGGTCAATGATCCAGTCGGCGGCGAGCATCGTCTCGTGATCGTGCTCGACGACGAGCAGCGTGTTGCCCAGGTCGCGCATCCCCTCCAGCGTAGCCAGCAGGCGCGCGTTGTCGCGCTGGTGCAGGCCGATGCTCGGCTCGTCCAGCACGTAAAGCACACCGGTGAGCTGGCTGCCGATCTGCGTCGCCAGGCGGATGCGCTGCGCCTCGCCGCCGCTGAGCGTCCCCGCGGTGCGCCCCAGCGTCAGGTAGTCCAGCCCCACGTTGACCATGAACTGCGCCCGCGCCTCGATCTCCTTGAGAATCTGGTGGGCGATCTGTAGTTCGCGCTCAGAAAGCAGCGGGTGCCCGTTGACATCGGGGCCGGTGCCGCGCAACCCCTGCACCCAGCGCAGCAAGTCCTTGACCGGCAGTGCGGTGATCTCGTGGATCGGGCGACCGGCGACGGTCACGGCCAGGGCCTCCGGGCGCAGACGGTTCCCCTTGCACGTCTCACACGGGCGCTCGCTCATGTACTCCTCGTACTTGGCGCGCATGTACTCGGAGGAGGTCTCGCGGTAGCGGCGGGCGATGTTGTTCAGCACACCCTCGAACTCCGTGTTGAACGAGAAGTGGCTGCCGTCGTCGCGGCGGTGCTCGATCAGAATCGTCCTGTCGGAGCCATAGAGCAGCAGCTTCTGCTGCTCGTCGCTCAGTTCGCGCCAGGGTACGTTGGCCGGGATGCCGAAGTTGCGACAGGCCTCCAGCAGGATCGCCCGCGTCCAACTGTCGAAGCTGTTGGTCGCCCAGGGCGCGAGCGCCCCTTCGCGCACGGACAGATTCGGGTTGGGCACGATCAGGTCGGGGTCGAACTCGCGGCGGACGCCCAGGCCCTGGCAGGTGGGGCAGGCCCCGTGCGGGCTGTTGAACGAGAAGGTGCGCGGCTCGATCTCCGGCAGGCTGACGTGTCCATACACGCAGGCCAGGTGCTCGCTGAAGAGGTGATCAGTCGGGTGGGCCGGGTCGGTCACGTCGTTGACAATAACCACGCCACCGCCCATCTCCATGGCCGTCTCGACGGAGTCGGTCAGGCGGCTGCGCGCGGCGGTGGCCTCTTCCCCTTCGGGATCGTCGTAGTGGCGCACGACCAGCCGGTCCACGACGACCTCGATGGTGTGCGCCTTGTAACGTTCCAGCGCGATCTCCTCGCTGACATCCAGCACCTCGCCGTTGACGCGCACGCGCACGAAGCCTGCCTTACGGATGTCTTCGATCACCTTCTCGTGGCGGCCCTTGCGCGCCTTGATCACCGGAGCCAGGATTTGCACGCGGGTGCCGTCGGCCCAGCTTTCAATAGCCTCGACGATCTGCTGGGCGGACTGGGCGACGACTTCCTGGCCGCAGACGGGGCAGTGCGGCACGCCGATGCGCGCGTAGAGCAGGCGCAGGTAGTCGTAGATTTCGGTGACGGTGCCCACCGTCGAGCGCGGGTTGTGGCTGACGCTCTTCTGGTCAATGGAGATGGACGGCGACAACCCTTCGATCTGGTCTACGTCCGGCTTCTCCATCTGGCCGAGGAACTGCCGGGCGTAGGCCGACAGCGACTCGACGTAACGGCGCTGGCCCTCGGCGAAGATGGTGTCGAAGGCCAGCGAGCTTTTGCCGGAGCCGCTCAGCCCGGTGATCACCACCAGCTTGTCGCGGGGGATCACCACGTCAATGTTCTTCAGGTTGTGCTCGCGCGCGCCGCGCACAACGATCTGGTTCTGGGCCATGGGGTGGGTTGATCCTCAGCACTGTGCTTATGGATAACGGACATAGCGAGAGATGATCGAGATGTCGAGCGCCAGAGAGAGGCGTTCGGAGGGCAACGTGATGCGAACGGATGGTCGGAACGCCTGTTCTGAGTGTAGCTCCGGACGGGGCGGATGTCAACATCCTCACCGCCGCCTTGGAACGACATCCAGGCCATCGAATGAGTCTAACAAATCGGCGGGCGAGGGGCAATGCCCAGTTGGGGCGCGCTCGGTAAAAAGACTTCCGAAGTCGCGCAGACTTCGGAAGTCGCTATCAGATTCCCCTGGCCCACGCAACGGGCTACTTGAACCCTCTGTACTCGTGGGGAACCGGGTCGGCGCCGTCCCACACGATGCGGCGGAAGTGATTCGGGTCGGTATTCCCCTCGGAATTGACCAGCAGAATCTGCGAAGTGCGGTCAAGCTGGAGCAACTCGCGCAGCTCGGACAGCTCCGGGCGCTCCATGATGAACATGAGCGCGCCGAGCGTCACCGCGCCGGACTCGCCCGACACGATGAACGGGTCGCCGTTCAGCGGCACGCCATAGACGCGCATCCCCTTGGCGGCGACGTAATCGGGGCAGCTCAGGAAGAAATCCGCGCAGTCCCACAGCACTTTCCAGGCCACCGGACTGGGATCGCCGCAGGCCAGGCCCGCCATGATCGTATCCAGGTCACCGGCGAAGCTGTGCGGCTGCCCGTCGCCGATCTCGACGGAGCGGTAGAGGCAGGCGGCTTTGTCCGGCTCGACCACGACGGCCACCGGGTCATTCTCGCCGAACAACTGGTGGTAGAAGCCGATCACTGAGGCGGCCAGCGCGCCCACGCCCGCCTGCACGAAGATGTGTGTCGGCTTGACGATACCCTGTCCGGCAAGCTGTTCCTGCGCCTCGCTGAGCATGGTCGAGTAGCCCTGCATCACCCAGCGCGGGATGTCCTCGTAGCCTTCCCAGGATGTATCGGAGATGACCTGCCAGCCGTTGGCCTGCGCATCGGCGTTGGCCTGGCGCACGGCGTCATCATAGGTGCCATCCACAATGTGCACTTCGGCCCCGCAACTGGCGATAGCGTCAATGCGTGCCTGGCTGGTGAACTTGTGCACGTAGATCACCGAGCGGAAGTTCATGGCGCTGGCGGCCCAGGCCACGCCGCGCCCGTGATTGCCATCTGTCGCGGCGGCGAAGGTGATATCGCCCAGCTTGCGGCGCACTTCGTCGGAAGTCAGCTCTGTAAAGGGAATGTCCTGCTCCACGCCCAGCATGGACTTGACGACCTGATAGATGGCATACGAGCCGCCCAGAATCTTGAACGAGCGGAGGGCCAGGCGCTGCGACTCGTCCTTGACCCAGATGCCGCCCAGCCCCAGCATGGCCGCCAGGTTGGGCAGGCCCTTCAGCGGGCTGATCTTGTAGCCGGGCAACTGGCGGTGGAAACTACGCACCTGCCGCGAGACGCCAGGCGGGAACACCGCGCCCACCGCTTCGCTGTGCGTGACCGCCTGGGCGCGCGGATTTGCGCGCCACTTCACAGGAAACACACTTGCCATTTCTACCTTTTCCTCCTAACAACCAGGCTCTCCGACCCTGGAGGGCCACCAGATTCAGCCAAAAATAAACGGCGGGAGACTCAAGCCCTCAAAACTCGTCGCTGCTGGGTGTTTCACCTGCCGCCGTATGGAGTAGTGCGCCCACTATACCCTGTTCGCGCAACAAAAGCACTCTCTTTGCCTGAGGAGGGGTGCACGAACAAGTTGTTGGGCGATTGCCAGAACGCCCCTATCCCCTGGCCCC
>CAYNHD010000224.1:0-6917 GCA_964396775.1 uncultured Thermoflexus sp.
GACGGCTTATTCTACCGTCTGAGCCTGTTTCTCTAATATATGAGGGGGCAAGCCGGGCGTAGTGAGGCTGGGGGTGAGGTTCATAGGGGCGTATGGCGATACGCCCCTAACAAGATTTGACATTCAAGACGGGTAATACGCGCAAATGTCATGTGTCATGTAGGGGCGGGTTTGCAAACTCGCCCCTACAAACGGCTACCGATCATGATCGTCAAGACGCATCAGGACGCAGGAATGCAGCGCCCCTACCTGACAGGTTTTGCCTGCACCCGCACCAACGCTTGACAGGGCGGCTTTCGTCCGTACAATAGGGGGCGTCGGGGCGGGCGCGCGCGTGCTGTGCGCTCACTCCGTTACCGTCGTCCGAGTGGAAAGGTCCTTGATGATCGAGGCGTTCGCCGCACGCTAAGCCCGCTCCGGGAACGGCTCTGTGCCCTGCCCGCGAACGTGTGCGTTCGCACGCCTGTGACGCTTGCTGACTGACGCCTGCCGGGTCTGATGACTGAACGCCTTCGCGCGCCGCACGGGGATGCTCCCGGCGGCGCGTTCTTGTCGGAGTCGCCGTCATCACCCGCACCGCCCGTCGCAACGGCACGAAGGACCTGGCTATGCTCTCAGTCTCCAATCTCTCCAAACGTTTTCCTGGCGCAGAGGCATTTCTCTTCACCCGCGTCTCGTTCACGGTCAATGCCGGCGAGCGCGTGGGGCTGATCGGCCCCAACGGGTGCGGCAAAACGACTCTGCTGCGCATCATCACCGGCGAGGTCGCCGCCGACAGCGGGAGCGTGCAGCGCATCCCAGCCGATCTGCGCGTGGGGTATCTGGCGCAGGGGTTTCCCACACCGGACGAGACGCCGCTGCGCGATGTCCTGTTCCCGCGCGCCGCCGAACTGCGCGCCGCCGAAGCCGAAGTCGAGCGGTTGGCGGCGGCCCTGGTGAGTGCCGGGGACGACCTGAGCACCCTTGCCCCCGCTTACGACGCGGCTCTGGCGCGGCTGGAGCACTTCAGTCGGGAGCACGATCCCGGTACCGTTGAGCGCGTGCTGGCCGGGCTGGGCCTGGCCGCTCTGCCGCTCGACGCGCCGGTGGGAACGCTCTCCGGCGGGCAGAAGACGCGGCTGGGCTTGGCCGTCCTGCTGCTCGACGACCCGCAGCTTCTGATCCTGGACGAGCCGACCAACCATCTCGACGTGACAGCGTTAGCCTGGCTGGAGGGCTGGCTGCGCGACTTCCCCGGCGGGGCGCTGATCGTCTCGCACGACCGCACCTTCCTCGACGAGACGGTGACGCGGCTGGTGGCCCTGGACGACCAGACGGGCACGGCGCGCGTCTTCGAGGGCAACTACAGCGCCTATGCGGCGGCGGTGCACTCTGAGCTGGACAGGCAATGGGCGCAGTGGCGCGACCAGCAGGTGGAGATCGCCCGCTTGCAGGCGGACATGCGCCAGACGATGGCCCGCGCCGTGCGCAAGGAGAACGCGACCCACAACGACCAGCAGCGGCGCTACGCCAAGAAGGTGGCGCACAAGGCGAAGGCCAAGGAAACGCGGCTGCGCCGCTACCTGGAGTCCGCTGAGCGCGTGGAGAAGCCGCGCCCGCGCTGGGGTCTCAAGCTGGACTTCGGCGACCTGCCGCCGACCGGCCAGGATGTGGTCTTCCTCGACAGCCTGTCGGTCGGCTATGACCCGCGCGCGCCCTTACTGCGCGACCTGACGCTCACTGTGCGCGCCGGGGAACGGGTCGCCGTGCTGGGGCCGAACGGGCACGGCAAGAGCACGCTGCTCAAGACGATTGTCGGGGCGCTGCCGCCGCTGGCCGGGCGAGTCCGGTTGGGGGCCAGCGTGCGCATTGGCTACCTGGCCCAGCAGCAGGAGATCCTCGACCCCGGCAGCAACGCCCTGGCGGTGATCCAGGCCGAAACGCCGCTCGGACACACCGGGGCGCGGTCGTTCTTGCACTACTTTCTCTTTGCCGGGGATGACGTGTTCACGCCCGTCGCCGACCTCAGCTTCGGCGAGCGAGCGCGGCTGATGCTGGCCGTGCTGGTGGCGCGCGGGGCGAACCTGCTCGTGCTCGACGAGCCGATCAACCACCTGGATGTGCCCTCGCGCGAGAAGTTCGAGGAGGCGCTGGGCGCGTTCCAGGGGAGCGTGCTGGCCGTGGTGCACGACCGCTACTTCGTGGATCGCTTCGCCACGACCGTGTGGACCATCGCTGATGGCGCGCTGCGTGCAGAGATCCGCGTGCCGCTGCTGGGGTGAGAGTGCGAGCGGCGGCGCGCCTGGATGTGGGGATCGTTTTTGAGGAAGTCCTGGGGGCGCAGCCCACCTTTTCCGAAACTTGCAGCGGAGACCTGGCATATCTATCATAAGTCCTGCTTCAAGCACGATTCCGTGATGGGCGTCGTCTGGAAACAGGGCGAAGACGGTTGGTCTTCGTCGTTAAGGTTCAATTCAATGGGAAGAAAATATCGTCATCCCCCGATTATCGAGGCACTCTGTGAGCTTCGCTTTGAGCCAAGCGCCCCTTGGGATGGCGCGATTCCTGACCTTGTATATGAAAAGGTTAAGGCAGAGTTTCCCATAAGACGTCAGGCAAAGGCTTTTGAGGTCAATGTCGCAGCGAGCCTGGAGGGCGTCGAGCAGCAGGTGACGACCACGGATCGCATCCACTTCGTGCGGGACGATGAAAAAGCCTTCATCCAGGTGGATCGGAATCTATTGGTCGTCAATCACCTGAAACCGTATCCTACCTGGCAGCAGTTCCTGCCCCTGATTCAATTGGGCTTCACCGCTTATAGGGAAGTGGCCAAGCCTAAAGGCATTCAGCGCATTGGTTTGCGCTATATCAATCGCATCGAAATCCCAGGACAGAATATTGAATTGGAGGACTATCTGCAATTCCGGCCTTTTATCGGGCCAGACTTGCCCCAGGACTTCGATTCGTTTGTTGTAGGGATACAGATTCCTTATGAGAATTCAAGAGATAGCCTCAGATTGCAGCTAGCCAGCTCGATCACCGAGACTCCCAACGTTGCCGCGGTGTTACTCGATCTTGATTACTTTCTGGTTCAACCGGGTCAGGTGTCAATGGGCGAAGTCTTCATGTGGCTCGAACCTGCCCATCACCGCGTGGAAGAAGTGTTTGAAGCCTGCATCACCAATCGCCTGAGGGAAATGTTCGAGGAGATGGCTCAATGACCTTTGTTGTCAAACCACAACTACCATCCAAGGCTACGCAGAGCGGGCAAGAAGCGGGAGCTGCTGCCCTTCTTTGGATTCGGTCAATGGTTGAACCTCTCTACGACTTCAGAAGACCGCGCGAAGTTTCCACTTTCTTGCAGGCGCACCCGTTCTTGCTCCCTTTGCTGGTGGAAGCTCACGAGAAAATCGCCGAGTATTTTGAACCATCTACAAAACCCATTCTTGAGGTGATCACCGATCCAGAGTCTGAGGATGGCCGGGAGTTGTTCGTTCTTGTCCCAACCCACGATACACCTGAGGAGGCGTTGTCTCGTCTTGAGCGACTGGATCAGGAATGGTGGCTTGATGTCTTGCCTCAGGCACTTGGCAAGATGACCATTGACGTAGAGTACTGTTAACGATGTTCGACTGGTTTGAGTACTTCGACCTGGCCAGGAATCTGGCCCGCCAAAACGATGAGGCCAGTCAACGCTCAGCCGTGAGCAGGGCCTACTACGCGGCTTTCTGCAGCGCCCGCAACCGCCTTCGCCAGGAGCAAGGAGCAATTCCCAAAACAGACAAAGTTCACCAGATTGTGTGGGAACAGTTCGAGAACAGCACTGAGAAAAAGCGAAAACAGCTCGCCCAATACGGCAAACGCCTGAGGCGCGAACGGAACAAGGTTGACTATGATGATGAGATTAGAAACCTGGATTACTTTGTTCGGGACGCCATGGAAACAGCGAATAGACTGATTTCGCTTCTGCGCAGCTTATAGAGATACCCTCGTTTCTGTTTCGCAGTTGATTCCCACACTATGGATAACCTCTGACTTTACGCCCAGGTTTCCAACAGCCTGACGATCTCCGCCACGAACCAGTCTGCCGCTGCGCCGTCCAGGGCGCGGTGATCGAAGGTGAACGACAGGTAAACCATCGGGCGCACCGCCAGCGCGTCGCCCTGATCCTCCAGCACGACAACGCGCTTCTTGATCGCGCCCACGCCGAGGATACCGGTCTGCGGCTGGTTGATGATCGGTGTGGCGAACAGGCTGCCGGAGACGCCGTGATTGGTGAGGGTGAACGTCCCGCCCTGCACATCGTCCGGCGACAGCTTCCCGGCGCGGGCGCGGGCTGCCAGGTCGTTGGCCTGCCGCGCGATGCCGGCCAGCGACAGCTCGTCGGCCCGCCGGATGACTGGCACGATCAGCCCTTCGTCGAGCGCGACGGCCATGCCAATGTTGACTTCCGGCTTGAGCAGCAGGCCGTCCTCGCGCCACTCGCTGTTGACGGCAGGGTGACGGCGCAATGCCTGCGCGGTCGCCGCCACGAAATAGGCGGTGAAGGTCAGGTTGACGCCGCGCCGGGCGAAGTCGTCTTTGTGCGCGGCGCGGTGCGCCACCACCGCGCTCATGTCCGCCTCGAACACGGTCGTGACGTGTGGCGCAGTGTGCAGCTTGCTGCGCACCATGTGCTCGGCGATGCGGCGGCGCATGGGGCTGTGCGGGATCAGGTCGCCGGGCGCGCCTGGCGCAGGAGGCGCTTTGTGCGTGTGGTCGGGCGGAGGCGTGGGAGCCGGAGCTTCTGCCGGTATCTTGAATAACTCACCGCTGCCCGGTTGCTCCCAGGGCGGAAGCTCTGGCGTTGGCTGTTCCGCCGCAGGGCTGCGCTCCAGGTAAGCCAGGAGGTCGCGCTTGGTGACGCGCCCGCCGCGCCCCGTCCCCTGTATCCGGCTCACGTCAATGGCGTGCTCGGCGGCCATGCGTGCCACAACCGGCGTGACGTGCGGGAGGGCAGCAGGTCGGGCCTCCGGCGCAGGGGGCGCTTCCGGCGGCGAGGTATTGGCTCCCGGCGCGGCATGGCCGAAGGCGGCAACCGCCTCCGCTTCAACCACGTCCGGCACGGCTTCGCCTGGCTTACCGATCAACGCCAAGACGGTACCCGCCGGGACGGTCAGCCCTTCGCCGACGTAAATCTTGAGCAGCGTGCCGCTGGTTGACGCGGTGACCTCGGACGTGACCTTATCTGTCTCGACCTCGACAATCGGCTCGTACTCAGCGATGGGATCGCCTTCGCGCTTGAGCCATTTGCCAACAGTGCCCTCGACCACGCTCTCGCCCATCTGGGGCATGATGACTTTAGTGGGCATCGGTGCTTCCTCTGCAAGTGTAGGGTTTTCAGTTTTCAGTCTTCAGTTTTCGGTTATCAGAAAGGCAGTTATCAGAGCGTGTTTGTTAAACCGTTCCCCCACTCCTAACCCCTTCCCTCACGTTGTGCGGAGGGAGGCGAATGCACCACCAGCATTGCTCCCCTTCCCTCACTTTGGGGGAAGGGGCCGGGGGATGGGGGCTTTTACAAACACGCCCTCATTGCTGGCCACCGAAGACTATTAACTGATAACCGACAACCGATAACTGGCAACTGACGGCTCAGTATTCTGCCAGCTCGCGGATCGCGCTGGCGATCTTCTCCGGGCTGGGCATGAAGAAGTCCTGCATAGTATGGGCGAAGGGCACGCCTGGCACGTCCAGCCCGGCCAGCCGGCGGATCGGCCCGTCCATGTACTCAAACGCCTCGTCGCTAAGGATGGCGGCGATTTCCGCGCCATAGCCCAGGAACCTGTTGTCCTCGTAGACAACCAGCGCCTTGCCCGTCTTCTTGAACGAGGCGATCACCGTCTCCTTATCAAGCGGGACGAGCGTGCGCAGATCTACGACCTCCGCCTCAATGCCGTCCTGCTCGGCGACGGTCTGCGCGGCCTGCAGGGCGTAGTAGTGCATCATGCCGTAGGCGTACACGGTCACGTCGCGGCCCTGCCGCGTGACCTGAGCCGGGCCGATGGGCACCGTATACTCCTCGGCGGGCACCTCGCCCCGGATCAGGCGGTAGCCCTTCTTTGGCTCGAAGAACAGCACCGGGTTCGGATCGCGCACGGCGGACTTGAGCAGGCCCTTTGCGTCGTAGGGCGTGCTGGGGATGACCACCTTCAGCCCCGGCGCGTGGGCGAAATACGCCTCGACGCTCTGCGAGTGGTACAGCCCGCCGCCGATGCCGCCGCCATACGGCGCGCGGATGACCAGCGGCACGTGCCAGTCGCCGTTGGTGCGGTAATAAACCAGCGCCGCCTCGTTGACGATCTGGTTGAACGCCGGGAAGATGTAGTCGGCGAACTGTATTTCGCAGATGGGGCGCATCCCCACCAGCGCCGCGCCGATGCCGATGGCGACAATGCTTAGCTCGGCCAGCGGCGAGTCGATCACGCGGTGGGGGCCGTACTTGTCGTACAGGCCGACCGTCGCGCGGAAGACGCCCCCGCGCGGCCCCACGTCTTCGCCGGTGATGAACACCGTCTCGTCGCGCGCCATCTCTTCGTCCATTGCCTGGCGTACTGCTTCGATCAGCGTGAGTTCGGGCATGGGAATTCTCCAATTCGGATTGCGGATTGCGAAATCCGAAACCTCTTTCCACGCGTGGAGAGGGGAGCAGGCTGCCAGCAAGTCCCCTCTCCACTACGTGGGGAGGGGATTTAGGGGTGGGGCTAATACTACACACCACATCACTTCGCCCATCTCAACGATTCTCCCCTGCCTGTCCGCCCCTGAGCTTTGCCGGGGAAAGGGTCAGGGGGAGGGGCGCTGCGCAGAAAGAGACTTCCGAAGTCTTCGGAAACTTCGGAAGTCTGATCGGGCGAAGTCTGGCGCTGCGTATGCGCTACGTGCCGCCTGGTCTCCTCAGG
>CAYNHD010000225.1:0-6761 GCA_964396775.1 uncultured Thermoflexus sp.
AGGCCTTCAGCGAGCATTCCTGAACTTCCCCTGGCAACAGGTTGTTCGTGCACCCGCGTGCGGGTGTGTGCAAAGGTTGTCAGTGATACGTGCGACGCGGGTAAATAGCCTCGCCCCCAGCCTCGCTGCGCTCGGCTTGCCCCCTCTCCACGACGTGGAGAGGGGGCGGCGAGGCGCGTCAGCGCCGAGCGGGGGTGAGGCTAAGCAGCGCGACCACACTACCTGACAGGTCTTGCACGCATCCATGACACCAGCGGGGCAACCAGGCGGGCGGCCATCGCTGGGGGCCGAGCCGCTGTCCGCCTCCCCTGAGCGCCCAGGTGCAGCCCTGGCACCAACCCCCAACGTATTGTACACTCACTGGCGCTCCGCCTGAAAAATGCGCGGGCGGACGAGGGTGCACGAACAAGTCGTGAGCGCGTTTGTCCACCTTGAACGAGGGAGTTGGGCCATGAGCCTGGAACGCCGCACCCCCCAGTCAGCGCCCGAAGACCCGCTGCTCGCCTGGCGCGACGAGTTCCCCATCCTCAGAGAGACGACCTACCTCGTCAGCAACTCACTGGGAGCCATGCCCCGCCGCGTCTACGACAGCCTGCGCGCCTACGCCGACACCTGGGCAGCGCGCGGCGTCCGCGCCTGGGGCGAGGGCTGGTGGGAGATGAACGTGCGCGTCGGGGACAAGGTGGGGGCCATCATCGGCGCGCCGCCCGGCACGGTGTCCATGCACCAGAACATCTCCATCGCGCAGGGCATCCTGCTCTCGTGCTTCGACTTCGACGGGCCGCGCAACAAGGTGGTCATCGAGAGCGGCATCTTCCCCTCGGTCTACTACGTGCTGCGCGGAATGCTGCCACCCCACGTCGAGCTACATAGGGTCGAGAGCGAAGACGACGGCATCAGCGTGCCGGTTGAGCGCATCATCGCGGCGATTGACGAACGCACGCTGCTGGTGCCTGTCAGCCATGTGCTGTTCCGCAGCGCCTACATCCTCGACGTGCAGGCGATCATCGAGAAGGCGCATTCTGTGGGAGCCGTCGTCATCCTGGACGGCTACCACGCCGCCGGAATCGTACCCTTCGACGTGACCGCGCTGAACGTGGATTTCTACCTGGGCGGCGTGCTCAAGTGGATGTGCGGCGGGCCGGGCGGCGTCTTCCTCTACGCGCGCCCGGACTACCTCAAGACCATCCGCCCCCGGCTGACCGGCTGGATGGCCCACAAGCGCCCGTTTGCCTTCGAGGTGGACGAGATTGACCTGCGCGACGATGCGTTCCGCTTCCTCAACGGCACGCCGGCCATCCCCTGCCTCTACGCCAATGAGCCAGGCATTGACATCATCGCCCAGGTCGGCGTCGAGGCCATTCGCCGCAAGTCCATGCACCAGACGGCGCTGCTCATCGCGCTGGCCGAAGCAGCCGGCTACACGATCAACTCGCCGCGCGACCCCGACCGGCGCGGGGGCACGGTGACCCTGGAACCGGACCCGACCTGCTCGTATGAGATTTCGCGCGAGCTGATCGCCCGCAATATCCTGGTGGATTACCGTCCGCAAGCGGGCATTCGCGTGTCGCCGCACTTCTACAACAGCGATGGCGAGGTTCACCAGGTCGTGGAAGCGATCCAGGAGATCATCGAAGACGGCAGTTGGCGACGCCACGCGACGGGCCGCGCCTTTGTGACGTGAGGCGGGTTACGCTTTTCCTGCCATGCCACGATGGTGGGATACTGCGCAACCTTAGGGTCCACAACGCCATCACAACCCGTCTAAGGTTGTCGGCCTGCATCGGCCTGCTGCTGGAATTCCTTTAACAGGACGAGGTCGAACGGTCTATAGCACTTGTAGCGCCCAGTTACAGGAAGCCAGTAAGCCACAACCCGCTCGCGATACATGTAGAGAAACAATGGGCCGTGTTCCGTCGGCAGCTCGATCCTGGTGAATGAGGGTCGCCAAAGATGACCGACAAGGCCACTGTCACGCAGCCAACGATATGGTGGGCGGCCCGCAGAACGGACCGCGATCCAGACCGGTCTTGCCACTCGTCTCTTCAGTCCGTGCCAATTATGAAGAACTGCCCCACGTAGGATCCCCGGTAGGCCTCCGTGAATCTTGCGTACCTTCCCCCTGCGTTCCGCTAAGATAACCCGCCCAATGAGGTCTTCTTCCAGTAACATATAGACATCGCGGGTCGGGTTACTATCGCCACGCACAATCAATCCGCCGCGCACAGTGCGCACCACACGGTGAACAACCAGCGTTTCTTCAGAGATGGGCTGATCAGGCCTTCGATAGGCAACAATATCGCCTCGGCGCACGCGGTCTAGGGGAAGCGGAACCACGGTCAAGTAGTCACCTCGCTTGAACGTGCCAAGCATACTGCTTCCCCGGTAGAAATAGTGTCTGACGGCATCCGACATTGCTCAGGCCCTTCAGTGCGCCTCAGCGCCTAAGATTCTGAACACGCGCCGGACAGTCTCCAGGTCACCCAGCGCCAGTCTTTGCTGAATATGCCATACGATCTTGCCATAGTTATAGAGATAGCTTTCTCTCTCAAATTGCCTGAGTTCCTCTGGCAGGCAACCATCTCTGAAGGTCTTGCCAAGGATTCGCAGGCAGTCTTCGGTCTGAGCAAGGAAGTCCCAACGATGTGTCAAGTTGCCCGCATGGAGAACCCAGGCAGTGTGGGGATAGCTGGAGTAGTAATATGGATAGCGCGAAGCCAAACGGATGAACAACTCATTGTCTGCCGACGGGCCAGCATCTTCATCGTAGAATCCCACTGATTCCAGAGCCTCTCGCCGCGCAATAAAACCAGGGCCAAAACCATTTAGCCGGCAAGCATAGCGAAACACCTCACTAGCACTATGTTCGCCCGTATGATCAAGAGGGGTCACGGTTTGCACTATCCGGCCGTCAGCCCTCATGATGTGAAATGCCGTCGTCATCCACCCGATGTGGGGATGCTTCTCCAGGACATGCACAGCGAATGTAAGCCAGAATGGCCCGTAGCGGTCATCGTGGTTGAGGAGACTGACATACTTTCCACGCGCTCTCTTAAGGGCCGTGTTCCAGTTGTGGGGAACGCCCTGGTTCTCCTCGTTCCTAAAGACGGTGATCCGCCGGTCGTTGAACGTACTCACAACGCCCAGTGTGTCATCTGTGGAGGCATCGTCGTTGACGATGATCTCAAAATGAGGGTAGGTTGAGTTCAGGACGCTTCTCACCGTCTCTGCGATATGAGCGGAGGCATTGTAGGAAGGGATGCACACGCTTACCAGCGCAGCGCCCTGATCAGACCCGATCATGTTCGTCTGGTTCTCCAAACGCGTGGTCGCCTCATCTCACCCGCAATCGCTCCCCGGCCCTGACTAGGGAGCCATGGCGGCGTCTATTTCGTCCCAGCGGATTCCTGTCTTGCCGAAGCGCATAAGGTGGGCGGGGGCGGAGTGAGCGATGCGATAGAAGATGTCGAAGAGGCGAGTTCTGTACTCGCGCGAGAGCACGATTCGGCAGCCGATATGCTCGTTCCAAAGATACTGCAGGATGTCTCCCGCCTGGATGGGCGTCAGGTGGAAATGGTCCGACTGTTCCAGCAGAAAAATACCTCCCAGGCGGGCATGCTGGGGGCCGTTGCCCAGAAGCCCCCAGGGCGTAGAATGAACCTCTACTCGCCCGTCCACGATACGCACGATGTTCTGATCGTCGCACAGCACGGCGTTGCTGTCCGGGGTCTGGCGGGCCACTGTGGTCTTTCCGCCTTCGTCTGGCGCCAGGAAAAGGGCCGCCCGGCCATTGATCATGACAGCAGAACTGTGAACCATACTTGCCGAAAATGCTGGCAGGAAGGGGGCTAGCAAGTCCGACATGTAGCGGCTGCGCTGAAGAGCTTCTAGTTGTGCGGATGAGAAAAAGGCGGTCAGCTTAGACTGCGTGAGATCGAGGATCAGGAATGACTCGTCAGATTGCTGGATGTAAATGTGGGGACTGGCCAGCAGACTGGTTTCCACACAGGCCCGCACCTCTGGAGAGCGCAGCAGGACGCTATCCAAGCCCGTGCGCGGAACTTTCCGCAGCCGCGCCCTCTGTTCTTCGCTCAGGGGAGGAAGAGTAAGCGAATCGGATGTTACCTCCTGATAGAGGTGAGTTATGTCCGGCGCCAGGTCATCGGATACCCGGTATTTGGCGAACGAGGCGATGTGTTTATAGTACGGAATCTCAAACGACGAAGCTGCCTGAAATACGACACCACCCATCGCATGAGTGACTCTGAATACCGCTGTCACAAGAAACTCACCTGGAAAAACCCAAGCCGCAGGGGGTCAACAAAAACGATCCCCCAAAGGGTAGATGGAACATCGTGGACTTCCTGCCAGCCTAGTTCCCTCACCTGGCAGGAAGGGGACGGAGTGTATGAACGCCTCCTCTTAACAGCCCCTCTTTCTCCCCGTCGCACAAGTAGTTCCAGGTGCCCGCCAACTGTCCGCCTAGAAGACATCGCGATAGAAAAAAACGTCACGTATCGCTTCGTTATACTTGCGGGACAGAACCACTGAGACAACCGTGAGCGACGTTGCCACCAGTATAACAGGCTGCCAGCGTGGGCATCGCCCCAGTAGGACTGCATGCACTCGGGTCTTGTGTGGGAGCTCCCCCTGTCGAGCAGGCCGTGGTCGTGGGATTATAGCCATTTGTACAGAATCCCATCAACTGCCCCTGGGCCACCAAGCCCGACAGATCCTTGAAATACGGTTTCTGGTACAGACGACGTTTCTCCGTGCTGGACATTGTTTGTTCTCTCCCTGGTGCTAACCCCAAGCATGGTCGGACGGCGCCACGGGCGCGGCGCCGTCTCGCTTGCGCGTGATCGGAAAAAGCCCCGCCCTGTCAGCCTGCTCGCAGAAGTGGAAGGGTGCGTTGAGCTGCCCTGTGATATGGTAATTATGCGCGATACAGTGCCCCTGGCACAAATTGCGATGAAGGCAGTTGTGACAGATGCCTTCCAGCTGATCCGGGATCTGCTCTCGCACAGTCTTCAGTACTGGTGCCTGGCACCACACGTCGTACAAGGCCTCGGTAGCCAGGTGTCCAAACACCAACTCCGGGACCGTGACACCAATGCCACACAGCGAGATCTCACCTGTAGTTAGTATACCTAATATTTCCTGTATAGTGCAACGACCTGAGTCGTAGAGCAACCGCCGAATGGGCTGGAAAGCGAGAGGAACGTCGAAGTAAACGGAGATCCGGTGGTTCGGCACGATCTCCGTCTCGATCCGGTTGTTCAGGGCGATAATCTCCTCAACACTGAAGCCTTTATCGCTGCCAAAGCGCTCGCCTCTGCCTGCACGTTGGACGTGATTGAACTTCACCGAAGCACAGCCCAGCCTTTCCCCAAGAGTCACCACGTCCACCAGTTCGGCGACGTTGTCCTGGTGCAACGTGCAGATTAACTGGGCGGGATAGCCAGTCTCAACCAGGGCGCGGAGGCCGGTTACTGCCCGGTGAAAGCTGCCGGGCACCATTCTCAGGTTATCGTGGGTTTCAGGGGTGGCCCCGTCCACACTCACCGAGACAAAGCGAACTCCGTGCTGCTTCATGAACTCAGCCATGTCTCGATCGAGCAGGGTTCCGTTCGTCTCAATGGTGCACGGCAAGCCGAGGCGATGCAGCAGAGCCAGGATGTCTCGAAACCTGGGGTGGAGCAGAGGCTCTCCCCCCGTCAGCTTGACGGTACCCAGCCCCAGAGGAAGGGCTTGTTGAACGGCTTGCTCGATGTACTCAAACGGAAGAAACTGCCCTCCGCCGTTCGGGTTAAATGTGGGAGAAATCCAGCAGTGGCGGCAAGCCAGGTTGCAGGCACCCGCGATGTACAGGTACAGCGAGCGGAGCGCCGGCACGCCCTCCGGCAGGTTGATTTCGCGATCTTGGGCGGTCTTGGCGGGAACATAGTCAGCTTTGCATGGCATCAGTCTTTTCCGCCTCTAGCATAGAACGGCGATGGCAGTCTATGAGCTTCGCACAGTTACGGTTCTCTGTCAACCAGTAGGCCAGGCCCAGACAATTCCCGCTGCAACAGGACGCTCTTGCGCCGGTTTGCAGCCACGCCTGAGGCATAGGAGCGTACGTCAGAACTCATCCGGCCCTTGATCCCGCACAATGCCAATGAACTGATTCCCCATCATTGCTGTGATGAAGGATTGCACGTCATCTGCCACCTGATCCTCTGGCACGTCGTCGAAATTTGCTCGAACAGCATCTGTGATGGCTTTCAGATCGTGGGTCCCGTCGCACAGCTCCCAGATTACAACTCCGGTCGAGTTTATTACCTTTACTTCGTTCCTGTCTGGATGGAACAGAAGAGCGCCATCGGGTTCTTCCTCACGCAGAACAACGAGAGGATTTCGTATGTATTTGGAGACCATTGGAACTCCTCGCGAAACGTGGAATTGTCAGACAAGAGCGACGGACCAAGTTCGCCCGACACTAGAATACCAGATCAGGCGATTCTCTGCTTCCCCTATCACGAAGTGAAGTCCAGGGCCAATTTGCTGGGGCGGCTGCCTGCGTGCAAAAGTAGGGCCGGCGCTTGCCCTCCTCCTTGCCCACCCGTGAGATGCCCGATTGCTCGCGGGCTACCCTTTTCTGCTTTATCTGAGCGTCGGAAACTTTCGTTCCAGACAGTAAACCTGCTACTAGCTACCGGACACTTGAACAGAAGTTCGGGATGAAAACATCAGGGAAGGGGTCGTGAAGGGCTAAGCGC
>CAYNHD010000226.1:0-6758 GCA_964396775.1 uncultured Thermoflexus sp.
CGCAGGAACATCTCGCGCTGGCTCCGATCCACTTCGCGGCGCACCTGCGATTGGATGCTCTCCTCAAGCTCCAATACTTCTAGCTCGCGCCCCAGCAGGACACTCACCTTGCGCAGGCGCTCGGCGGGGTCGGCCAGGGCCAGCAGCGCCTGCCTTTCCTCCAGGCTCAGATCGAGCGTGGAGGCGATCATGTCCGCCAACCAGCCCGGCTCGTCAATGTTCAGCGCGTAGATGTACACCTCTTCGGGAAGCTGCGGGCTGAGGTCAACACACTTCTGGAACAGGCTCAGCGCCGCCCGCATCAGCGCCATCACTTCGCGCGTGTCCGGCGACTCCTCGGCGATGGGACGCGCCCGCACGCGGTAGTAGGGGGCCGTCTGCACGAACTCCACGATTTGCACGCGCCTGCGCCCCTGGGCCAGCACGCTGGTTCCCCCATCGGGCAGGTGCATCAAGCGTCCCAGGGCCATCTCAGTGCCCAGCGTGTGCAGTTCCTCCGGGACGAACGTCGTCTCCTCGGCATCGCGCACCAGGACGCCAATGACCGTCTCGCGGCGTGCCTGCGCCTCGCCCACAGCGGCGATATCCACGTCGCGCTGCAGGACGAGCGGCGTCACCATGTTCGGGAAGACGACCATGCCAGCCAGCGGGATGAGCGTCGCCTCGATGAACCCGTCCGCGTCCGGCTCCGCGTCCTTGATCGCGTAGAAATCGTGCAGACCGTGCCCAATCATCACCACGAGCCAGCTTTCCTGGTTATCCGCTGGGCGTCTGTTCCCATGCCGCGCGCGCCCGTCAAAACGCCACACCCTCCGAAGGGAGCGGCCCCTCAACGGTCGCCCTGGCCACATGGCCAACCGGCAGGCCGCAGACCGTCCGCACCTCGCCCACGATGAACAGCGAGCCGGTCGTCAAAACTATCCCCGCCGGCCCTGCCACCCCCTGCGCGTGCTGGAGTGCCTTGCTCACATCGGGAATCTGGTACACGATACCAGCGAACCCGACTTCGCGCGCTTTCTCCTCGATCATCTCCGGCTCCAGGGCGCGGGGATGCACGGCCTGGGCAGCGATCAGCACATCCACCGCTGGCAGCAGCGCCCGGAACATGCCTGTCACATCTTTGTCTGCCGACGCACCGAAGATGAGCACCAGCGGGTGACGGTTGAACAGAGTATCCAGCGCCGCGCGCAACCTCAGCGCCGATTCCCCGTTGTGCGCCGCGTCCAGGACGAGCAGCGGCTCGCGCGCCACAACCTCCAGGCGACCCGGCCAATCCACCTGCTCGAAGCCGCGCCGGATTCCCTCTGGCGTCACCGCGATCCCCGCCTCGGCCACGCCCTGCAAAGCCGCCAGCGCCACCGTGCCGTTCAGCGCCTGGTGCTCGCCCGTCAACGCTGTGCAGTAGGACGCCAGCGGCCCCCCGGCTGGCCCGGCCTGGAACCACTCCCCGCTGAACGTGGCGCGCTCCGCCGTGAACGTCCAGTCACGCCCAACGAGCACCAGCGGCGACCCGCAATCTTCCGCCACCTGCTCCAACACGGCCAGGGCCTCCGGCGGCTGCGGCGCGCTGACCACCGGCACGCCCGGCTTGATGATCCCTGCCTTCTCGCGCGCGATGGACGCCAGCGAGTCCCCCAACAGGTGGGTATGGTCATAGCTCAGGCTGGTGATCACTGACACGACCGGCGTCACTACGTTTGTGGCATCCAGACGCCCGCCCAGCCCAACCTCCACGACAGCCACATCCACCTGCTGCTGGGCGAAATAGAGAAAGGCCAGGGCAGTGGTCACCTCAAACCAGGTGATGTCCGGGATACTGTTCACGATGGGACGAAGCTGGTTCACCAGCGCCGTGAAATCTTCCGGGCTGATCAACTCGTCGTTGATGCGAAAACGCTCGCGGTAGTCCTGCAGGTGTGGCGAGGAATACAGGGCCGCTTTCAGCCCAGAAGCGCGCAGCGCCGAGGCGCACATGGCCCCGACCGATCCCTTGCCTTTGGTGCCGGTGATGTGGATCACCGGGTAGGCACAGTGAGGGTCGCCGAGCGCGCGCAGCACCGCGCGCGGGCGCTCCAGCGTCATCACCTCTGGGGCGTAGCGCATGTGGCGCTCCACTTCCCAGTTGACGAAGCTGTAGAGGTAGTCCAGGGCATCAGAGTACGTTGCGAGGGTGTTCGCCGGTGCCATGTGCTCTCCATGAGTGCGACAGCCAGAGCGCAGACGTGGGCAGCGTTCGGCCAGGTCGTCAGGTCAGCGAAACACCCGCGAACCATGTCACGCATTATCCCACATATCCCACATACTACCGTTAAAAAGGGCACCTTACAAGGGCGACCTTCGCCAGGGGTGCGTCTCACGATGGGGGCGAAATGCCTGAACCGCAGAGGGGTGCGTCTCACGATGGGGACGAAATGCCTGAACCGTAGAGACGCAGAGGACGCGGAGAAGAACGAACACCCTCCCTGACCCATCCTCTCTCTGCACTCTCTGCGCCTCAGCGGTGATCTCTTGCCCCAGAAATAAAATGCGCCCCTTCGCCAGCAGCGGCGTGTGCGAGATGATGGGTCCCACCGAAATCCTGGCGGCACGCCTACGCCCGTCGCCCCAATCATCGCCCTTCTGGTACAATAAGCCATCCGATGCTCGCTCTGGCTGGTTCCGCGAGGGGATTATGCGCCTCCCGAAGACGATTGTTCTGCTAGCTGCGCTGGTCGCGCTGGCAATCGCACTGGTGATCGGCTACCTGGTGCTACGCCCGCCGGTGGCCTTGCTGACCGCCGCCTCGTTCGACAGGCCGCGCATCTCACCCAACGCCGACGGCCAGGACGACCTGGCAGTGATCGAGTACAGGCTATCGCGGCCCGCCGTCATCAGCATTTACCTGGACGCGCCCAATGGCGACCGCTACTACTTCCGCCAGGACGAGCGCCGCTCGGCGGGCAGCTACCGCGTGCTCTTCAGCGGCATTGTGGGCGGCTATGCGCTGCCCGGCGAAACCGTCGCGGGGGTCATCGAGCGTCGGCTGATCCCGAACGACACGTACACCTGGGTCATCGAGGCCGTGGGCGATGGCAAGACCGAGCACAAGACCGGGACGCTCGAAGTCGCCGATGCGGACAGCGCCCTGCCCGAAATCACCGCCTTCGAGATCAGCCCCGCCGAGTTCACGCCCAACCAGGACGGCATCCGCGACCGGGTAAGCGTTAACGTCTACCTGGCCAAGCCCGCCAGTCTGTCTGTCTACCTTGAAGATGCCACCGGCCAGCGTTACTACCTGCCGGAACGCGAAGAGGGCCGCCAGCCTGGGGACATGGGCAACCATGAGTTCGACTACGATGGCGGCGTGGATCAGGGGATGGAGCCGCCGCCCGATGGCGAGTACGCCGTCTTCGCGGTAGCGCAGGACGACGAGGGGCAGCGCATCGTGCGCGAGGGGCGTCTGGCGATCCGCGACGGGGGCTTGCCCCAGGTGGAGATCGTCCCGCAGACAGCGGGGGCCGTCGTCTACTTCGGCCAGATGCCCTACGATGAGCGTTACTATACGAGCCTGGATACCATTGGTGAGAAACTCGCCAAACCGGAAGGGGTCATCTCCGATCTGACCACGTTGACGCTCGTCCAGGGCGATCTGCTTGTCTTCAAGCTCACCGTCCACAACTACGGCACGACCCCCATCCGCACCGCTGGACCCTTCCCCGGAACCGTCTACCAGTTCGACCAGACGGCGGCCAGCCTGGAAGCCTACGAGGAATCGGGCGCGTGGCGCATCGGCATCAACTGCCACACGGCCTACAGCGACTTCCCCTGGCGCTGGGCGCTCGGCTCGCTGGACGAGTTGCAGGCCGTCTACGACGACGAGCGCGACGAGACGTACTACTATCTGCTGCCCGGCCAGCGGGCCGAGGTCTGGGGGGCCATCCGCATGACGGAAATCCGCAAAGCCCGCAACCCGCAGGAGTGTTGGGCGGGTCTCATCCACGAGGACGTGGGCATCCCACCCTTCCAGAGCCGCGTCGGGGCGCGCGAGATCGAGCTGGTTCCGCCCCCCTCCGTGCCAGGTTAAGCAGGAGCAGGTGCCGTTCTGGGACAAACCGTCACCGCAAAGGCGCAGAGCGCGCAGAGAAGAGCAAAGAATCTTCTGGTTCTTCTCTGTGTCCTCTGTGTCCTCTGCGTCTCAGCGGTTCAGGCACTTCGCCCCTTTCGTGAGGCTCATTCAGCGGGGCGTGCGCCTTGCCCCGCCCGGCCAACTGCTGTACCATGAGGGGCGAGCGCGGGTGAGTATGCCGGAGGTGTGCCATCAAACAGCGGCCACACATCAGCAAGGCCCTGACCACAGGGGCGCTGCTCATCACCATTCTTCTCGCGGCGTGCGGCGGCTCCAGCGGCGACCGGCGAGCGACGCCCATCCCTACGCGCATCCCGCCAACCCCTACCCTGCGCTCGACAGCCCTGCCCGATGCCCCTGAAGCCCCGGCCATCGGCGCGCCGGAACGCCCCATCACCGTCTACCTGGCGCTGCCAGAGGAACTTGTCACCAGCGATGCGCGCCAGCTTGGGCGCGAGCTGCAGCGCCAGTTGAGTGAGGAGACCAGCCTAAACTTCGCTGTCACGTTCACGGACGAGAACACCGCGCTCGCCGCGTTGTGCGACGGCGCGCCCACCCTTGCCTGGACGAGCGCCTTCACCTACGCTGCTGCCCGCCGCCAGTGCGAGGTAGAGCCTCTTCTGGCCGCCAGGCGCGGGCGCGCTCCGACGTTCGAGATCGGGCAGACGAGCGAGGTCGTCGGGCGGGCCGACATCACTGCGCTGAAACAGTTGGCCGGGCAGACGTTCTGCCGCAGCGCCCAGCAGGACACAACCACAGCCTGGGTCATCCCCGCCCTGCTCATGGGCAGCCAGGGTGTCAATCCGTTCATTGACCTGGACATCGTGCGCGACTATGAGAACGATCAGGCGTTGGTGCGCGCGCTCTACGACGGGGAGTGCGCGGCAGCGGCCCTGCGCGCGGGCGATTTCGAAAAGGCGCTCCTCGCTCTGGCCCAGGAAGCCCAGACTGCGGAGGAGCAGCTTCCCACCTACGACGAACTCACTGCGGCGCTGCATGTCATCGTGCCCGCCGGGGACACAACAGCGCCCGCCAATCCCAGCCAGTGGACAGGCGTCCCCGCCAGCGTCATCCCCTACGAAGTATTGGTCGCCGCGCCGGGCAATGCCCTGCCGCAGCCCATCCGCGACAGCGCCGAGACGGTGCTCACCGCCTTCTTCACCGACCGCATAGAGGGGACCACGCGGGCCAGGCGTCTGCTGGCCGCCGACGGAGTCTTCGCGGTCGAGGCCCGGCACTACCGCTCGTTCCTGGCTATGCTGGCAGACGCCGGTTGGGAGATGGCCTTTACGCGATGAGCCAGCCAGACCGCGCTGTATCCACGCGCGCCCATGCTCGCTGTGTAGAGTAATCTCATGCCCCCCGATCTCGCTGTCATCATTGTGTCGTGGAACACGCGCAATCTCACACTCAACGCCCTGCGCACCCTCACCGCCGACCTGGACGCGCACGGCCCCGCCGCCCAGGTCTGGGTGGTGGACTGCGCCTCCGCCGACGGCACGCCCGACGCCATCCGCCAGCAGTTCCCGCAGGTGAGGCTCATCGCCAGCGCCGACAACCTGGGCTTTGCCGCTGGCAACAATCTCGCCCTGGAGCGCATGGGGTTCAGCCGGACGCCCGGCCAACCGGCCAGCGACGACCTGCCGCGCGCCGTCTACTTCCTCAACCCGGACACCGAGACGGCTCCCGGCGCGACGCGGACGCTCTACGACGCGCTGCTGCGCCTGCCCTCTGCTGGGGTCGTTGGCGCGCAGCTTGCCTACGGTGACGGGACGTTCCAGCACGGTGCGTTCAGGTTCCCCGGCCTCGTCCAGCTTACCATCGAGCTATTTCCTGTTCCGGCGCGCCTGTACGACTCGCCGCTCAACGGGCGCTACCCGCGCCAGCGTTACGCCAGGGGCGAGCCGTTCCCAGTGGATCACACCCTCGGCGCGACGATGATGGTCAGGCGCGAAGTGATCGCCGCAACCGGCATGTTCGACGAAGGGTACTTCATGTACTGCGAGGAGATTGACTGGAGCCTGCGCATCCGGCGAGCCGGCTGGCAGATTTACGCGGTTCCGGCAGCGCGGGTCGTTCACCTGGGCGGGCAGAGCACCGGGCAAATTCGCGCGCAAAGCCTGATCAACCTGTGGCGCAGCCGCCTGCGCCTGTTCGACCGGCACTACGCCCGGCCCCGACGTATCCTTGCCCGCTGGCTGGTGCGCGCGGGGATGCGCTGGCGCTTATGGCAGACGGAACGCGCCTACCGCGCCGGCGCGCTCTCGGCGGCGGACAGAGAAGCCCTGACCACCGCGTACCGGGCCATTCTGGAGGCCGCGAGAACCCCATGAGCAGCGATCTGGCCGCCGTCATCCTGGCTCACAACGAGGCCGAGAACATCGTCGCGTGCGTCGAGAGCGTGCGCTGGACGGGCCGCGTGGTCGTCCTCGTAGACACGCGCAGCAGCGATGCCACCGCAGACCTGGCTGCACAGGCGGGCGCTGAAGTCCTGTTCAATCGCTTCGAGAACTACGCCCAGCAGCGCAACGCGGCGCTGGCCCTGGTCGAGACGGAGTGGGTCTTCTTCGTGGACGCCGACGAACGCTCCACCCCCGCCCAGGCAGAGGAGATACGCGCCGTCCTCGCCAACCCCGCCCACAACGGCTACTGG
>CAYNHD010000227.1:0-6729 GCA_964396775.1 uncultured Thermoflexus sp.
AACCTGAGCGCGCAGGGCATTGCCGCGCGCGCGCTGACGGTGACTCTGCCCGCCGGGCGCGGATCGTGGGATGACTGGCCCGCCGATCTCGCCCGCCGCTTCGATGACTCTGCTTTCCGCGCGGCAGTGCTGCGCCAGATTCAGCCGCAGATCAGGGATGCAGTCAAGGTCGGCTTCCCGGCGGTGCTGGGCATGGAGGGGCACGCTGAGGTGCTGCGCGAGTTCGAGGCGGGCCTGGGCTGCCCGGTCTTCGAGATTCCCACCCTGCCGCCCAGCCCGGCGGGGACGCGGCTGAGCAACGGGTTGCGCCGCTGGCTGCTGCGTCACCGGGCGCGGGCACAGATCGGGCATGCGGTTGTGCGCGGAATCGTCGAGAACGGGCGCTGCACCGGCGTCGAAGTCGGCGCGCTGGGGCACACCAACCCCTTCTACGCCGACGCCTTCATCCTGGCGACGGGCGGGCTGTACAATGGCGGCATTCAAAGCGACGAGACGGGCCGCCTGTGGGAGCCGATCTTCGGCTTCCCTGTCAGCGGGCCCCAGAGCGAGGGGCGCGAGGGCTGGTATCAGGAACGTCTGCTGGCGGAAGACGGCCATCCCATTCACCGCCACGCCGGGCTGCGCGTCAACGCGCAGATGCAGCCACTGGACGCTGAGGGCGCGCCCGTGCTGGCGAATGTCTTCGCCGCCGGGCACCTGCTGGCGGGCTTCAACCCGCTGACCGATGGCTGCGCCGAGGGTGTGGCCCTGGCGACGGCGTACAAAGCGGTGTGCGCGGCTTTCGCGGCGCGGGCGTGAGGGAAGGGAGGAGACTTCCGAAGTCTGGCAGACTTCGGAAGTCTTAGGCGAAACGCACACTTGAGGCGGTGACTCCACCTATATCCTGTTTTCAAGCGACTGTGTTGAGTACGGATCATCATGACTGATCATTCAACCACCCTGATTGACCTGACTCCCTTCACGGCGGATCACTGCCTGAAGTGCAATATCTGCACGTCGGCCTGTCCGGTGTCGGCGGTGACGCCGCTCTTCCCCGGCCCCAAGACGGTGGGGCCGCAGGCTCAGCGATTGCGGCTGCCCGGCGAGCCATCGCCCGATCACTCTATTGACTACTGCTCCGGCTGCGGCATCTGCACGCTGGTCTGTCCGCATGGCGTGAAGGTGATGGAGATCAACACGCAGGCCAAGGCGGTCATGACCCAGACGCACGGCATGTCGCCGCGCAACTGGTTCCTCAGCCGCAACGAACTATGGGGCCGCCTGGGGACGCCGTTCGCGCCGCTGGCTAACTTCGGCGTGCGCAATCGCTGGCTGCGCCTTCTCGTCGAGAAGACGTTCAAGGTCTCGGCGCGCGGGCCGCTGCCCGGCTGGGCCGGCTACACCTTCCGCGGCTGGTGGAAGCGCGAGTTGAAGCGGCGCCCACGCCCGCAGCCCGCCTCCGACGCGCAGCGCGTGGTCTACTTCCACGGCTGCTCGACCAACACCTACGAGCCGCACATCGGCAAACTGGCCGTGGCCGTGCTGGAACACATCGGGCTGTATGTCGAGATTCCCCCGCAGACATGCTGCGGGCTGCCCGCGCAGTCCAACGGGGACTTCAAGGCAGCGCGGCGCTACGCGCGCACTAACATCGAGTCGCTGGTCGAGTACGCGCGGCGGGGCATCCCCATCGTCGGCACATCGGCAAGCTGCATCACGGCGATCAAGGGCGACTATCACCACGTGCTGGGCCTGGACGACGAGGACGCGCTGCTGGTCGCGGCCAATACCTATGACTTCATGGAGTTCCTGGCCAGGCTCGATCACGAAGGCCGCCTGCCGCACGACTTCCAGCCGGTTGAGGCGGAGCTGCCCTACCACGCGCCCTGCCAGCTCAAGGCGCACGGCATGGGCCGCCCGGCGCTGGACGTGCTCGACCTGATTCCGGGGCTGCGCTGTTGGGAGATTGACGCCGACTGCTGCGGCATCGCCGGGACGTATGGCTACAAGGCGGAGAAGCGGGAGATCGCCGAAGCGGTGGGTCGCCCGATCACCGAGCAGGTGAGCGCAGCGGGCGCGACGCTCGTCGTCTGCGACACGGAGACGTGTCGCTGGCAGATCACCTCGCTGACCGGGGCCAAGACGGTGCACCCGGTCGAGTTGGTGGCGCTGGCTTACGGGCTGACGGTGGATCGCTACACACCGCCGCTGCGGACAGCCGCCTCCTACGCTGCCACGGGCCTGTAACTGCACGCGAGCGCTTTGGCAGATGGGGGACGCTGTCAGGCGTTCCCTTTGTCTTTGTTGTTCGCGCCGGTCAACTCGCGGTGCAGTACCCACTTGACCGTCCAGAAGCCCTCCACAAGATCGAAACAGGCGGTGCTGCCGGTGCCAAACCACACCGGCGGCTGCGCCGCGTCCGCGCGCAGCAGCGCGGCGGCCAGCCGCTCCATGAAGGGGTTGTGCCCGACGAGCATCACCGGCTCCGTCTCCAACGCCAACTCGCGGGCCAACTCGTCCACTGGATCGTCGAAGAGCAGGCCGCGCACGGCGACCACCCCGCCCGCTGGTTTGATCTGTTTGGCGAAGATGTCGGCGGTCTGCTGGGCGCGCAGCAAGCCGCTGTGCCGAATCTGGTGCACGGTGATCCCTGCGCGGCCCAGCCATTCGGCCAGCGCCGTCACCTCGGCTTTGCCGCGCCCCGTCAGCGGACGATTCTCATCGCTGGCGTATTTCGGGTCTTTCGACGCCTTGCCGTGCCGCACCAGGATCACGCGCATCAATTCTGCCCTCCTGACTCATTGGCCCTCGTCCTTCGGATTTCGCGCCCCCTTGCGCCTGAGATAGTCCAGCGGCTCACCCGCCTCATCCGTCGTATCGCTCAGCGCCGCCCAGAACTCATCGAGGGTCAGCGGCTCGAAGCCGCGCCATGTCACGCGGAAGGCCCGCGTCCGCATGAACAGGAAGAGCCGCTCGCCGCGCTCGGTGCGCAAATGGTTGGCGACGTTGGGCAGCAGCAGGTCGTCGCGCGCCTCGAAGCGCCCCTTGACCTCCACCCAACACTTGAGATCGGGCAGGTGGAAGTCCACCAGATAGCGCCCACCGCCGACGCGCTCCGGCTCGTACTGCCAGGCGATGCCGCGCCGGTCGAGTTCCTGGGCGAAAACCACTTCCAGACGCGAGCGCATGAACGCGCCCCGGTAGATGCTCTCCGTCGCTTCGCCGCGCCGGGGGCCGCGCGCCACGCGCGGCCCGCGTGGGGCGGGCAGCTTGCCGGATGAGGACTCTTTGGGAGACATGGGGCGCTCCGTATGAAACAGTGATCAGTTTTCGGTGATCAGTGATCAGTAGGGCCTGCTCTTGGCGCGGGCTGCCTGCTCTGCAGCTAGCCGCTGACGACTGACCACTGACAACTGACCACTGATCACCGACAGCTTCTCCTCTGCCGCAGCACTTCAAAGGCGATCACCGCCGTCGCTGCTGCCGTGCCCAGAGACTGGTCGAAGGCGCTGCCATAGGGAATGGCCAGGCGCAAGTCGGCCCCGTCGCGGAAGGAGCGGGTGATGCCGCGCTTCTCCCCGCCGATGATCAGGAACAACGGGCCGGTCAGGTCGGCGTCGTAGAGGGGCACGGCGTCCTCTTCGTCGGCGACGGCCACGCGCAGCCCGCGCGCGCGGAAGTGCTCCGCCGCCGCCTCTACCGTCTCGGCGATGGCCGTGGGCAGCCACTCCGACGCGCCCGCCGAGGCCCGCGCCACCACCCCCGCCGCCGACAGCCAGTTGCGCGGGCGCAGCACCAGCCCGTCACAGCCCGCCGCGTAGAGCGCGCGCACCGCCTGCCCGAAGTTGAAGGGGTCTTCCACGCCGTCAATCATGGCCACAAAAGGCGCGGGGCTGTCCGCCGCCAGGTCGTCGAGCGCCACGAAGCGGCGCGGCCCGGCCAGCGCGACGACTCCGCCATGCGTGCGGCCCCCGGCGCGAGCGTCAATCTCGTCCGCCGTCACGCGCCGCACGGGGATTCCGGCAGCAGCAGCGGCGTGTTCCAGCCAGGCGATGCCCCGGTCGCGCCTGTCGTGGCGCAGGTAGATCGCCTGGATCGGGCGGCTGCCGGCCTTCAGCGCCGCGCGCACCGAGATAAAGCCTTCCAGAACCGCCTGCTCGCTCATCTGCGCCCCTTAGCTGGCGCGTCTTGCCGCGCGATTACAGCCGCTCGCGCACATCCTCTGGCGCGTCCACCCCGCCCAACTGCGTGATCACCGCGCGGAAGGCCGCCTCCAGCCACGTCTGCGCCCGCGCGGCGAACCCTCGCTGACCCAGAAGTGTCTCGAGGTGGTCGAAGACGGCGCGCGCTTCGGAGATGTCGAGGTTGAAATGCCCGGCCCCTTCGCTCGCCGCGCGCGAGGCGTCGAACGTCGTGCCGTGCCGCCGATTGATCGTGGCGCCGCGCTCGAAGTGCGGGCCGGCGACGATGTAGAAACGCCATCCACGCCCCCGCGCCATCTCGATCACCGCGTCTATGTCGTCCCCCCACACCACCTGGGCATAGCCGCAGCCCCGATGGTACCGGCTGGCCAGTGCCACCAGCGCCTCGTCGTCCAGGTGATCGGCATCAAAGTTGCCCAGGTCATCATCAAGGTGAAAGGCGCATTTCAGCCCGGCCCGCAGCGAAGCCCGCTCCGCCATCTCAAACGCCTGCTCGCGCGGCAGACCGGCCAGCTCCTCCAGCGCGCGCACGAACAGCAGCGTCGCGCCGGGGAACTGCGGGCCCAGGTCGCGCCAGGCGTCTGCGCCGCGCTGCGTCACGATCCAACGATCCCCGATGCGCTCCAGAATCGCGGCGACGGGCCGGCCATCCGCGCAGCGCGGGTAGCGGCTGTTCTGGTGAGTCCAGTAGCTTTCAGGATTCATCGAGCGGTTTCATCTCCTGGCGAGTGATGCGAATGGCGCAGTCATCAGCGAGAACTCGCCATGCGTGCCATGGTGCACTCCGAACGTGGCGCTGGCCCGACCACTGAAAACCAAGAACCGAAAACTGATCACTCCCCAGTCTCCCAACGCTTGGCCCGCTTGACCGCCCGCTGCCAGCCCGCCAGCAGCGCGTCGCGTTGATCGGCGGCCATGCGTGGCTCGAAGGTGCGCTCCACCGACCAGGCTGCTTCCAGCGCCTCCACACCCGGCCAGAAGCCGACCGCCAGCCCAGCCAGGTAGGCCGCGCCGACCGCCGTCGTCTCGGTGACAGCGGGGCGTTGCACCGGCACGCCCAGCACGTCCGCCTGAATCTGCATCAGCAGGTTGTTGGCCGCCGCGCCGCCGTCCACGCGCAGCGCGCTGAGGGTGATGCCGGAGTCCTGGTGCATGGCGTCGAGCACGTCCTTCGACTGCAGGGCGATGGCGTTGAGCGCCGCCCGCGCGATGTGGGCGCGTGTGGTGCCGCGCGTGATGCCGACCAGCGTGCCGCGCGCGTAGGGGTCCCAGTGCGGCGCGCCCAGCCCCACGAACGCAGGGACGAAATACACGCCGTCGCTGCTCTCCACACTGGCCGCCAGCGTCTCGACCTCCGGCGCGCTGTGGATGATCTGCAGGCCGTCGCGCAGCCATTGCACCGCTGCCCCGGCGATAAAGACGCTGCCTTCCAGCGCGTAGATGACCGGCTCCCCGCTCAGTTGCCAGGCGATGGTCGTCAGCAAGCCGGAGTTGGACGGCACGCCCTCGCTGCCCGTGTTGAGCAGGACAAAGCTGCCCGTCCCGTAGGTATTCTTGGCCATGCCCGGCTTCAGGCACGCCTGGCCGAAGGTGGCCGCCTGCTGGTCGCCGGCGATGCCGGCCAGCGGGATGGCCGTGCCGAAGACATTGGGCACCGTCTCGCCATAGACTTCGCTGGACGGGCGCACCTGGGGCAGCAGGCTACTCGGAATCTTGAGATAGGCGAGGATTTCGTCGTCCCAGTCGCCCGTGTAAATGTTGTAGAGCAGGGTACGGCTGGCGTTGGTCACGTCGGTGATGTGCAGCGCCCCGCCGCTCAGGTTCCACAGCAGCCAGGAATCCACCGTGCCGAAGGCCAGCTCGCCCGCCTCGGCCCGCGCGCGGACGCCCGGCACGTTGTCCAGCAGCCAGGCGACCTTCGTGCCGGAGAAATAAGCATCGGTCACCAGGCCGGTCCTGGCGCGCAGCGTCGCGTCGAAGCCGTCCGCTTTGATCGCGTCGCAGAGAGCCGCCGTGCGCCGGCACTGCCAGACGATGGCGTTGTGCACTGGCTCACTGGTGCGGCGATCCCACAGGACGGTCGTCTCGCGCTGGTTGGTGATGCCGATGGCCGCCACGTCGGACGGCGCGACGCGCGCCCGTTCGAGCACGGTGTGCGCCGTGTCGCGCTGCGAGCGCCAGATGTCGTGCGGGTTATGCTCAACCCACCCCGGTTGGGGGAAGTGCTGGGGGAATTCCTGCTGGGCGACGGAAACCGGCTTGCCGGCGTCGTCGAAGAGGATGGCGCGCGAACTGGTCGTGCCCTGATCCAGCGCCAAAATATAGCGGGCCATAATCGCTAAGCACCTTTCGCAAGAGCATTATTCCGGCGGAACTGCGTCCCATTATACCAGGCTCGCGCCGTTTCGGGCCGCGTGGGGGTGAGCCATGTAGGGGTATTTGGCCCTACGCCCCATGTGCACCAACTTAAGACCTTCACGAGCTTCAAGTATCCTCATTGATAAACCAGCTGGAAGTTGTACAATCTACGCATTATGGCGAAACGCAA
>CAYNHD010000228.1:0-6713 GCA_964396775.1 uncultured Thermoflexus sp.
AATATCACACACGCCATCACTTTACCCATCTCAATGACTCTTGCCTGCCTGTCCGCCCTTGGAGTGTGTGTCGGTGCTTGCGCGACCTGTGCGCCGCCACTACCATTAAGGCGCGCGGCGTTGCCGGAGCATCCCGGCCCGCCCTTGCGCCTGCCCGAACTGCGAATGAGGCCCATGTACAAAGTTAACGTCTCCGTTCCCGCCGTCAGCACCAACGTCGGCCCCGGCTTCGACGTGCTGGGGCTGGCGCTGAACCTGCGCAACGTCGTCGAGCTGAGTCTGCGCGCCGACGACCGGCTCGATGTGCACGTCGAGGGCGAGGGCCAGGAAGCCCTGGCCCTGGACGTGACCAACCCGGCCATGCGCGCCGCCGTGCGCCTGTTTCAGGAGTTAGAGCAGGCCCCCGCCGGCCTCAACGTGCGCTGCGCCAACCGCATCCCCTACGGCGTTGGTCTCAGTGCGCGGGTGTCGCTGGCTGTGGGCGGGCTGGTTGGGGCCAATAACCTGCTCGGCGGCCCGCTCAGCCACGACGCGCTGGTGCGCATGGCCGTCGAACTGACCGGAGACGGGGCGGCGGTTGTGGCGGCCATCTCCGGCGGGCTGAGCGTGTGCAGCGCCGGAGCCGGGGGGCCGATCTACCGCACGGTGCCGATCCGCCCGCTGCGCGCGGTGATCGCTGTGCCGCGCCTGCCGGACTTCCAGCCGCGCCTGCGGGCCGACCTGCCCGCGCGGGTGACGATGAGCGATGCCATCCACAACATCGGGCACGCGGCGCTGGTCATCGAGGCGCTGCGCTTGGGTGACTTCAAGCTGCTGCGCGAAGCGCTGAGCGACCGTCTGCACGAGCCGTACCGCCGCCAGCACATCCCCGCCTACCCCGCCATCGTCGCGGCGGCGGAGGACGCGGGCGCGGTCGCCGTGACGCTGTGCGGGGCGGGGCCGGCGCTGCTGGCTTTCGCCACCTATAACCACGAGAGCATCGAGCAGGCGATGCAGCGCGCTTTCCGCGCGGCGGGCATCGAGGCGCGCACCTGGTCGCTGCCCAGCGACCAGCAGGGCGTGGTCATCAGCGTCGTACAGTGAGGGCCGCGCCGCGCGCTATTTTCTACAATTCCTATCAGCAAAATTGACTATTTCAACGGATGCTGATACACTCTGACCAATCGTCAACGGTCCACCGACCGCAGCATAGGAGCACGTCATGGCCGATGTTACCCAGATTGACACCCAGCCCGCCACGCCGGAGGCTGGTTTTCCCCTGCTGACCATCACCCCTGTCGCCGCCAGCAAAGTCCGCGAGTTGATGGCCGAGCGCCAGCTTGAAGGCTTCGCGCTGCGCGTGTTCGTCCAGGGCGGCGGCTGCTCCGGCCTGTCCTACGGCATGGCCTTCGAGGAGACGATCTACGAGCAGGATCGCGTCGTAGAGAGCGACGGCGTGCGCCTGGTGATTGACCCCACCAGCCTGTCGTACATGGCTGGCTCGGAGATTGACTTCGTGGACAGCCTGATGGGTGGTGGGTTCGCCATCAACAACCCCAACGCTGTCTCGACCTGCGGCTGCGGCCACTCCTTCCGCACAGACGAGGGGGACGCGGCGGGTCACGGCGGCGGCTGCGGCTGCCACTGAGCGCGTCCGCAGTTTCCCGATCCGACACGAAAAGAGCCGGCGCAGAGCCGGCTCTTTTGTTGCGACGGAGGGCGCGCGCCCCATAGAACGCCCCTCCCCCTGGCCCCCTCCCCAGCCCAGTCAGGGAGGGGGAAAACATCCCATCTGGCGGTCAAAGTCCCCCTCTCTAGCTCGGCTGGAGAGGGGGATTTAGGGGATGAGGCGTGTAGTGTAGGCGCTTCGACGCCAGACTTCCGAAGTTTCCGAAAACTTCGAAAGTCTATTCCGGGGCCTGGCGCAGCACAGCCTTGCCCGGTCCTATTCGGAGAAGGGCAGCGCGGCGACCCTCCCCGCGACACTCCCCCCATCCACCGCCACGCTGACGGCGGTGCCCGGCGCGAAGTGCGGGCGCTTGATCACCGCCAGAGCCAGCGGGCCGAAGCGCGGTGACACCGCCGCTGAAGTCACTTCACCCGCGCCCCGCCCCTCGACGATCACTGCCGCGCCGGGGGTGACCGGCTCCGCCAGGCGCAGCCCGGCCAGCCGCCGCGTGATCTTGTCGTAAGTGATCTGGCGCGCGATGATCTCTTGCCCGGTGTAGCAGCCCTTCGCGCTGTGAATGGCGCGGTCGAGGTTGGCTTCGAGTGGCGTGTACGCCTCGGTCAGCTCTCCGGCGGGGCCGGGCAGCCCGGCCTCGATGCGCAGCACCTCGTGAGCCGGAGAATCGAGCGGCCGCACGCCCCAGGCGGCCAGCCGCTCGGCCAGCGCCACGATCCCCTCCGGCACGCCCAGCGCCAGATAGCCACCCGCGAACCCTTCCTCCGGCCCGATGATGCGCAGGGCGGCCCCATCCAACCGCGCGGTCAGCACGCCGCCCGGCTCCGGCAGTGTCTCGACCCCTGCTCCAGCCAGAGCGTCGCCCGCCGCCGGGCCGAGGACTTCGAGCAAGGCGTGCCCGGCGCTGGCGTCTGTCACCGTCACCTTGTCCATAAAGAAGATGCGCCGCGCCAGGTATTGGGCGGTGGACGCCCCGCGCCCCGGCAACGTGATCGCCTCCAACGCTTCGCCATCGGGCGCGCCCAGCAGCCGCCACACGTCGAGGATGCGCGCCGTTGGCGTGGTCAGCACGGTGAGCAGGGCGCGATCCGCCGCCAGCGTGCGCGCGTCGTTGGTCGTCTGGCGCTGCACGAAGTCGAGCCGGTCTTGGCCCGCGATGCGCAGCAGCCCCGGCGCGGGCACCCGATAGAAGGCCGCGCCCGTCAGGGCCGCGTCATAGCCGCTCAGGGAGATGTCCGGTTGGAATGTCACAGCGGTTGCCTCCTCGCGTTTGCCTGATTGGATTGTAGAGGAGCGGCAGTCGCGGCGGCAACCGGCGAGAAGGTGATTGGTTTTGGGTGATTGGTGAAAACGTCCCGGTCGCGGGCATGTTCTACCAACAACCAACCACCTCCTCCGCAATTTCTCGCGCAGGGAGCCGGTGCTATAATCGGCATGGACGACCGGGCAGAAAAGCGGGGCCGCCAGCCATCCGCCCTTGCCCCGTCGCCGAGGAGGGTGGGCTATGCACACGCCATTCACACGGAGTCGCCGCGCTGCGCTGCCGCTGGTCTTCCTGCTGCTGGCGAGCCTGGCCTGCAGCTTGAGCATGGGCGACGAGACTGGCGACAACGCGCCGCCCGTCCAGTCGCCCGTCTTCAGCCCCTTCTCGACGCCCTTCGCCTGGCCGACCGCCACATTCCCTCCCACGCTCATCCCGACGACCGCCGTGCCGCCGGCGACCGCCTGCACGCGCTACACCGCCTGGCCGCTGTACACCGTGGTCGCCGGTGACACGCTCGGCAACATCGCCCAGCGCGCCGGGACGACCATCCAGCAGCTTGCCGCTGCCAACTGCCTGGCCGATACCAACCTGATCTACGTGGGCCAGCAGCTCTACGTGCCGCAGATTCCGGCCACGAACACGCCCGGCCCCACCGTGACGGTCACCACCGCGCCTAACGCCCCCGTCTTCGGGCAGGCGATCACCGCCAGCCAGCACTGGCGCGACAGCGTGGGCCAGGCCGTCACCTATTACCAGACCGTGCGCGTGAGCGTCGGTGAGGTGACCAACGCCGATAGCGTCAGCTTCTTCGTCACCGGGGCGACGGGTGGCGCGGCGGCCTACATCGGCCAGGATCGCGATCCCTGGGATGGCGCGTTCATAGACTACACCTTCCCCGCGCCGGGCACGTACACCTTCCAGGCCGCTGCCGAGAACGAATTCACCCGCGTCAACAGCGGAATCTTTAGCATACGCTACGACCCGAACTTCGTGCCGCCCGGCGCACACCAGTACAACACGCTGGCCTTCGCCCCGGCGGTGAGCACCTCCGGCGGCTGGACGACGCTGCGCGCCGGCACTGCCGTCACCATCACCTGGCCGGACGCGCCGGGTGGGGCGGCGCGCGTGGACTTCTATCTGACGCCGACCGGCGGCGCGGCGCGCACCATCGGCAGCGACGCCAACCCGCTCGACGGGGCGACGATCACCTGGACGGTGCCCGCCGGGACGACCGGGCAGGTGCAGGGGCGGGCAACCATGCCCAACGGCCAGGTGATCGCCAGCGACGCGGCGGGAGTCATCGCCCAGTGATGGCCCGCGCGAGCGTGAGCGCATGACCTGGCTGATCTTCGTCGCGCTGGCCGCCATCATCGTCGCCGCGCTGTGGTACCTGCTGATCAAAACTGAGGGCATCTACCTGGGCCGGAGCGCGGTGATCTGGCTCTACGACTTCTACGCTGGGCGCTACGACGGCATCAAGCAATACGATCCGGTCAACGAGGACGTGTACCTGGCCCAGCCCATCCTGGAACGGCTGGACTACGCGCGCGCGCCGCTCGTGCTCGACGTGGCGACCGGCACCGGGCGGCTGCCGCTGGCCCTGCTGGAACAGCCCGGCTTCCAGGGGCAGATCATCGCCCTCGATCTCAGCCGCAAGATGCTGGCCCGCGCCGCCGCCAAGCTCGCCCCGTTCGGCGACCGCGTCGCCCTGCTGCACCATCCCGCCGAGACGCTGCCCTTCCCCGACGGAGCCTTCGACCTGGTGACCTGCCTGGAGACGCTGGAGTTCCTGATGGACGCGCGAGCCGTGCTCGGCGAACTGGTGCGCGTCCTGCGACCGGGCGGGCTGCTGGTGCTGACCAACCGCCAGGGGCTGGACGCGCGGCTGATGCCCGGCCACACCTTCGCCCATGAAACGTTCGAGCAACTGCTGCGCGACGACCTGGGCCTGAGCCAGGTAGAGGTGCTGCCCTGGCAGGTAGACTACCGCATCGTCTACGCGCGCAAGCCGGGGAACGCCGCGCCCATTGGCGCGCGCCCGCTGGAGGAAGTGTGGCGCTGCCCCGCCTGCGCCGCCATTGAGCTGGTGCCGGTGAGCGGCGGCTGGCGTTGCCTGGCCTGTGAGACGCTCGTCCCGCGCGGCGCGGACGGGGTGATCGAGGCGGCGTCCGCAGCCCGCCGCTCCACTCAGCGAACTCCACCGCCCCCAGGAACACGGTGATCATACACGATCTTCAGCGTTGGGGAGGGAACGACACATGCCGAATCTGCCCGCCATTGACCACATCCCCACTGTCGCCGAGGTTGACCGGATCGCGGCCCTGGCCGATCCGGTGATCCGCAACCTGCAGATCACGCAGTGCTATCACGAACTGGCCGTGACGATGGCCTCGCGCACGGAAGGAGGGGCCAACTGGTGCACCTTTGCCACCTGGGCCTCCAAGCAAGCCGGGCAGACGATTCGTAAGGAGGATCTGGCGCGAATGCTGGAAAACCTTCGGCGCTCTACGCCCCCCGCCGTACAACCCACTCCCGATCTGGTCGCTTCCATCCAGGTTTTTGGTTCAAAACGCAGCCAGGTGGAGATTCAGGAATCCCTCGCCGAGGTGCTGGACCCGCGCGCCGCGTTCCGGCGCGCCAGTGATGCGGTGGCGCGCGGCAACAAGAAGGTCTTTGAGGAAATCGGGCGCGAATTCGCGCGCTTCTTCGCCATGTGCCTCAACGACCCAACTTTCGATTCGGAGAAGATCGCCCGGTTCTGCGCCGGCCTGCGCCCTGGCGAGCCGCCCGACGGACAGCACTATTTGCGGCAGGCCTTCCAGCGTTACTATCAAGCCTTCTTTGCGAGCGATGCCAAAGCCCGCGCCGAGCTGATGCTGCTGGCTAACATCGAGATTGGCCTCCACGAGCAGACGCGCCTGCAACCTGAAATCGCTGAGGCCATGGACGCGACCTTCGTCAATCGCCGGCAGTTCCGGCTGCGGCTGATCAAAGCCCTCTTTCCCTATCGCGGTTGGCTGGCGCGCGTGCGCCTGTTCTTACTGCGGCTGCTCGATCGGCCCAGTCCGCTCGATGCGCTGCTCGATGCCCTGCTGGTGGAAGCGCGCCAGCAGGCACATCTCGTCATCACCGAGCACCTGATGACGATAGGTCTGCCACACGGCGTGCGCCTGCGCCTGGGCCGTGATGTGCCCGCCGGGTTCCCTCCTTCGCTTCAGCACATCGCTCTGCCCGAACTGCGCGCGCTGCTGGAGCAGATTGACCCAACGCCGGACAGCACCCGTGACAGCGGCGCAATGGATTGGGCATCCTTGCCCGAACGACTGCACTTCATCCTTGATATGTTCCGCTGCTATCACGAATGGCCCTTTCTCTTCGAGCCACCGTTTACGGCAGAGCAGGTTGCAGCCTTGAGGGTGGGCCGTCTGCCTGAGGGCCGGCTGTAGCGAGGCCAGAACCGCTGTCAGAGAGTGCACGAACAACCTGTTGCTCAGGGAAGTTCAGGAATGCTCATGAACGCCTCCCCCCTCCAGCCGAGCTAGCTATGCGTTACCCACAAATGCCCCCCATCCCCCAGCCCCTTCCCCCGTGCTGCGTGGAGGGAAGGGGAGCAGGTCTGCCGCCAGTCTCCCTTCCCCCCTCGTGATACTGTTGGCGAACGAAGCACGCGCCGGTTGAATAGGGGTGCTGCTCTGCTGCGCCCCCGTAGGGGCGTATTATGATACGCCCCATGTGCACCAACTTAAGGCTTCTGGGCGCGCGGTACGGGCGGAACGCCCCTCCCCC
>CAYNHD010000229.1:0-6704 GCA_964396775.1 uncultured Thermoflexus sp.
GGGCTGGGGGGTGAGGCTAGACGTGAGACGTTCGCCTGCTTTCACGTTCGCTCAACACCTGCCCACCTCTGAACCCTATGGAGGGGGGCGGGGGTGAGGTTTTCAAGCGGATTCTGAGCGGGAGAGGTGGATGTACCCCGAAGACCGCGTTCTGGTTGGCGTTATCAACCGCAAGCGCGACTTCGACATGGCGCAGACCCAGCACTGGTATCGCGTGCCGCAAGGCCAGGCCGCGCAGGGCATCTACGCGGAGTACATCGCCTTCTTCTTCAGCCGCGCCTTTGGAGAACTGAACGGCGCTATTCACTACTATGCACGGCGTACGGGGCTTGAGCTGGTTCGCCGCCGCGATCTGTTGCCGGACGAGCCGGCTCATCCCCGCGCCGATGCGCTCTACCACAAGCTGCAATTCGGCGAATTGCGCTGCAAGGACCCGCCCATTGTCAACAGCGACCGGCGGGTGGTGACCTTCATCCACACGACCTGGGACCGCTTCTCGCAGGCGCGCGATCTGTCCGACCTGTATTCCGACGCGGATGCCTTTGTGGATCGCGTGTTCCACGCGCTGGAGAGACAGGGCGTCCCTGCTGAGCGGCGCTGGGACACCGAGTCCCGTGCAGAGGGCAAAGGCGCGACCCTGGTCATCCGCTGCGCCGAGGGGATGGTCATCGCCTCGACGGGGCCGCGCGACCAGCGTGCCATAGCCCTGCCGGTCTCCGGCGGGCCGGGCGCGCTGCAAGAGACCGTGGCGGCGATTCTGGATGCGGTTAGAAAGCACGGCGGGCTGCCTGCGGGCCGCTGCCGTTAGCAAACAAGGGAAGAGTGCTATGGCCTTGCTCATCACGAATGCGACAGTCGTTACCTGGGAGACGCCGAACCGCGTGATCGAGGATGGCGCTGTCCTGATTGACGGTGACACGATCCGCGAAGTGGGTCAGACACCCGTGCTGGCAGCCCGCCATCCCGCTGCTGAGCGCCTCGACGCGCGCGGGCAGTTGGTCATGCCCGGCGGCATCTGCGCACACACCCATTTCTATGGCGCGTATGCGCGCGGCATGGGCATTCCGGGGCCAGCGCCCAAGAACTTCCCCGAGATCTTGGAGCGGCTGTGGTGGCCGCTCGACAAGTCGCTCGACCGGGAAGCGGTGCGTTTCAGCGCGCTGGTCTGCCTGGTGGACGCGATCAAGCATGGCACGACAACGCTGATCGATCATCACGCCAGCCCCAACTTCATTGACGGCAGCCTGGATGTGATCGCCGATGCGGTGGAGGAGGCCGGGCTGCGCGCGGTGCTGTGCTACGAAGTCACCGACCGCGACGGCCCGGACAAGGCGCGGGCGGGCATCGCCGAAAACGTGCGCTTCCTGCGCGCCGCGCGGTCGCGCCCGCTTGTCGCCGCGACGTTCGGGCTGCACGCCAGTCTGACGCTGACCGACGAGACGCTGCGGGCCTGCGTGGAAGCGGCCAGCGGGTTGGACACGGGCTTCCACATTCACGTGGCCGAGCACGAGGCCGACCAGGAAGACAGCCTGCGCAAGGCGGGCAAGCGCGTCGTCGAGCGGCTGGACTCCTTCGGCATCCTGGGGCCGCAGACCATCGTCGCCCACGCGGTGCACGTCAACGCTGCCGAGCGCGCCATCCTCAAGGCCACGCAGACGTGGGTCTCGCACCAGCCGCGCTCGAACATGAACAACGCCGTCGGCGCTGCCGCGCTCGATGCCATGTTCGCCGAGGGGATTGCCCTGGCGCTGGGCAACGACGGCTTCAGCAATGCTATGTGGGCGGAGTGGAAGGCGGCTTACCTGCTGCACAAGGTGGCCAACCGCGATCCGCGCCTGGCCCCTGGCGACAGGATCGCCCAGATTGCTACGACCAACAACGCGCGTCTGGCGTCGTCGTTCTTCCCGCAACAGGTGGGGGTGCTCGTGCCCGGCGCGGCGGCGGACGTGATCCTGGTGGACTACCGCCCGTTCACCCCGCTCAACGCGGGCAATCTGCCCTGGCACATTCTGTTTGGCTTCGAGTCCTCGATGGTGACGACAACCATCGTGGCGGGTAAGGTGTTGATGCGCGACCGGGCGCTGCTCACCCTGGACGGGGGCGCGATTGCAGCAGCGGCGCGGGCGCACGCCCCCCAGGTTTGGGAGCGTTATAATCACCATGTCCAGCAGGTACTCGCGCAATGACGGAGGCTACGAGGGTGGCAAAAGACCCGAAGTTCCTGACCATCGCGGTTCTCGGCGGCACTGGCAAGGAAGGCTCCGGGCTGGTGCTCCGTTGGGCGCACAGCGGCTACCGGGTGCTCATCGGCTCGCGCGACGCGGCGCGCGCGGCGGCCAAAGCCAGCGAACTGAACGCTATCCTGGGCGCTGAGGCGATCCATGGGATGAGCAACGAAGATGCCGCCGCGCAGGCCGATCTGGTGGTGCTCAGCGTGCCATACAGCGCGCACCAGGCGATTCTGGAGTCGGTGAAGGGCCATGTGAAGGGCAAGATTCTGGTGGATGTCACGGTGCCGCTACAACCGCCGAATGTGCGCACTGTGCACGTGCCAGAGGGCAAGGCGGCGAGCCTGGAAGCCCAGGCCCTGCTGGGCGACGGCGCGCGCGTCGTGGCCGCTTTCCAGAATGTGGGCGCGGCGCACCTGCAAGAACTGTCTCATGGCGTGAACTGCGATGTGCTGATGTGCAGCGATGACGCCGAGGCCAAGCGCGAGGTCGCGCAGTTGGTGGAGGCCATTCCGGGGATGCGCGCCGTTGACGCCGGGCCGCTGGCCAACGCAGTGGCGGTCGAGGCGCTGACGCCTGTCCTGCTGTATATCAACAGGCGCTACAAGGTCGCTGGGGCGGGGATTCGCATCACGGGCCTGGAATGACGTGCCGACGGCAGCGCAGCTTACTCGTCTGACCCTGATCGGTCTGCCGAATATCCCGCACGTGCAGCCCGGCGACGACCTGGCGACGCTGCTGGTCGCCAGCCTGGAAAGCGCGCGCCTGGCCCTCGAGCCAGGGGATATTCTCGTCATCACCTCCAAACTGGTCTCCAAAGCCGAGGGGCGCTTTGTGGACCTGCGCGCGGTTGAGCCGTCGGCGCGCGCCCGCCGGGTGGCGGAGCGGACGCACAAAGACCCGCGCATGGTCGAACTCATCCTGCGCGAGTCCACTGCCATCTCGCGGATGCGCCCGGACGTGCTGATCGTGCGTCACCGGCTGGGCTTCACGCTGGCTAACGCGGGCATTGATCATTCGAACGTGGGCCGCGAGGGGGAAGACTGGGTGCTGCTGCTCCCCGAAGACCCCGACCGCTCGGCGAGGCAGATTCGCCAGCGCCTGCGCGATCTGGCCGGCGTCGCGCCCGGCATCGTCATCAGCGACTCGCATGGCCGCCCGTTTCGCATCGGCACAGTAGGTGTGGCTATCGGCCTGGCCGGGTTCCCGGCGGTCTGGGACAAGCGCGGGCAGCGTGACCTGTACGGGCGCGAGCTGCGCATCACCGTGACCGGGCTGGGCGACGAACTGGCGGCGGCGGCGGGGCTGGTCACCGGGCAGGGGGCGGAAGGGCTGCCGGCGGTGCTGGTGCGCGGCATGGTGCTTCCCCAGGGCGGGGGCTGCGCCGCTGATCTCGTCCGGCCCGAAGCCCTTGACCTGTACGCCGATCACCAGGACGCGGGCGAGTAGCTGCATGGACGCAGCGGCGTTGCTGGCGCTGATGCAGGCGCGGCGCTCGATCCGCCGCTACGACGACCGGCCCGTGTCGCGGGCGGCGCTGGAACGGCTGCTTGAGGCGGCGCGCTGGGCACCGTCGGCGCACAACCGGCAACCCTGGCGCTTCGCCGTGCTCGTCGAGCCGGAGGCACGCCTGCGCCTGGCCGAGGCGATGGGCGCGCGCTTCCGCCGCGACCTGTTGGCAGATGGCCTGGCGGCGGACGAGGCGGAGCGGCAGGTCGCGCGCTCGGTGGCGCGGATCGGCGGTGCGCCGGCGGTGATTGTCGTGTTTCTGAGCATGGCGGACATGGATCGCTATCCCGATGGGCGCCGCCAGGGTCTTGAGCGGGAGATGGCGGCGCAGAGCGTGGCCCTGGCCGCCCAGAATATGTTGCTGATGGCGCACGCGCAGGGGTTGGGGGCGTGCTGGATGTGCGCGCCACTGTTCTGCCCGGACGTGGTGCGCGAAACGCTCGGCCTGCCGCCCGACTGGGAAGCGCAGGCCCTGCTGACGGTGGGCTATCCGGCGGAGGCGCGCAGCAAGGATCGCGCGCCCCTAGAAACGAAGGTTCGATGGTTCTGACACACGCGCCGCGCGTGGTTGCGCTGGCCGGAGGGGTGGGTGGGGCCAAGCTGGTCTTCGGGCTGGCGCAAGTCCTGCCGCCCGACCGCCTGACAGTCGTCGGCAATGTGGCCGATGACTTCGCGCTCTACGGCCTGCACATCTCCCCCGATCTGGACACAGTGATGTACACGCTGGCCGGAGTCGCCAACCCGGAGACGGGCTGGGGGCTGGCCGGCGACAGCGCCCGGATGCTCGACATGCTGGCCCGCTACGGCGAAGACACCTGGTTCCGCCTGGGCGACCGCGACATGGCCACGCACCTGCTGCGCACGCACTGGCTGGCGGCGGGCCTGTCGCTGACGGAGGTGACGGCTCGCCTGGCGGCGGCGCTGGGCGTCCGCCAGCGGCTGCTGCCCGTCACCGACGACCCGCTGGCGACCATCGTAGACACGGAGGAGCGCGGCTCGCTGGCCTTTCAGGACTACTTTGTACGCTGGCGCTGGCAGCCGACCGTCCGTCGCGTGTGGTTTCGCGGCGCGGAGGAAGCGCGCATCACCGGCGCAGTCGCCGAGGCCCTGGCCGCCGCTGAGGTGATCGTGATCTGCCCGTCGAATCCCGTGCTGTCCGTCGCGCCGATCCTGGCTGCTGGCGGTATGAGCGAGGCGCTGCGCGGGCGGCGGGGCGTGTGCGTGGCGGTCAGCCCGTTCATCGGCGGGCGGGCGGTTAAAGGGCCAGCGGCCAAGCTGATGCCGGAACTGGGGCTGGACATTTCTCCGGCTGGCGTGGCGCGCTATTATCAGGGGCTGGTAGACGGGCTGGTGGTGGACAGCGCCGACGCAGACCAGGCGACAGACATGGCTGTTCCGGCGCTGGTGACTGCTACGTTGATGAAGACAGACGCCGACAAAGCGCGTCTGGCGCAAGAAATATTGGAGTGGGCAGGGAGTCTACAGCGATGAGTGTATGGGCGATTGTGCCAGTGAAGCCGTTGAGCCGGGCGAAGAGCCGCCTGGCAGGGGTGCTACCAGCGGAGCAGCGCCAATATCTGGCGACTCAACTGCTGCTGCGCACCGTGCGGCTGTTGCTGCCATTGTCGCACATTCAGGGCGTGCTGGTCATCAGCCGCGACACGCAGGCGCTGGCGATGGCCCGCGACCTGGGCGCGCAGACCGTGCAGGAGAGCGGCGCGCCAGAACTGAACAACGCCCTGCTGCGGGCTACGCAGGCGTCCAGGGTGTGGGGCAGTGAGGCGGTGCTCGTCGTGCCCGCCGACATTCCCCTCCTGTCTGCGGCAGACATCGGGACGGTGGTGGACATGGGACACTACCATAACTCCGTCGTGCTGGTGCCCGACCGCCGCGAGCAGGGCACCAATCTGCTGTTCGTCAGGCCGCCGGGAATCATCCCCTATGCCTTTGGCGAGAACAGCTTCAACCGCCATCAGTACTATGCGCGCGAGGCAGGCGCGACGGTGCTTGTTCACCGTTCGGAGAGCGCGTCGCTGGACATTGACACGCCCGACGACCTGGCCCGCTATGTCGAGTTGGCAAAGGCGTTGGGAGAGCCTATCATAGAGCGGATTGGCCCGGTGGGAGTGCCGCTGTCCGGCGGTGGCTCATGAGATGGTCTATGAAACCCGTTTTGCAGGCATGGTGAATAGACAGGAGAAGGCTTATGGCTGACCGAGTAGCTTTGTATTTGCAAGATGCGCACCCGCTGGCGGACGCGATCCAGTACGTGCAGTACGCGGAGGATCGCGGGTTCGAGGCGGTCTGGCAGGCCGAAAGCCGCCTGGTGCGCGATGCCATCGTCCCGATGGCGGCTTACGCGGCGACGACCAGGCGCATCAAGGTCGGCTCCGGCGTAATCAACAACTGGACGCGCAATGCCGCGCTGACGGCGGCGACCTTCCTGACGCTCGACGATCTGGCTCCCAACCGGGTTCTGCTGGGCATTGGCGCGTGGTGGGATCCGCTGGCCAGGAATGTGGGCATCGAGCGCACCAAGCCGCTGCTGGCCATGCGCGAGCATGTGACCGTGGTGCGCGACCTGCTGGCGATGAAGAATGTCACCTTTCACGGCGAGTTCGTGAACGTGACCGGTATTGAGCTAGACATCGTGCATGGGCGGCGCGAGCCGCGCAACGTGCCCATCTACATCGGGGCGACCGGCCCCAAGATGCTGGCGTTGGCCGGGGAGATCGGCGACGGAGTGCTGCTCAACTACCTGGTGTCGCCCGCCTACAACGTGACCGCGCTGGAGCAGTTGGAGTCCGGCGCGAAGCTGGCCGGGCGCAGGGTAGACGACATTGACCGGCCCCAACTGGTGGTGTGCTCGGTGGACAACGACCGCAAGAAAGCCCTGGACGGCGCGCGCAAGCTGGTCACGCAGTACCTGGGCCAGCAGCCGCACATCATGAAGGCCAGCGGCGTCAG
>CAYNHD010000230.1:0-6696 GCA_964396775.1 uncultured Thermoflexus sp.
GCAGGAAGCGGCTGATGATCTGCTCGATGCAGTAGTGCGGGAAGTTGCGCAGCCAGGTCAGCCCGTCGGTGGTGGCCGCAGCCAGCGAGCGCTCCAGGCGCACGGTGAGCTGGCCCTGGGTCACGTCGTAGCGGCGCGGCAGCACGACCGCTTCGGTGCGGCTGCCCGCCTCCGGGCCGCGCAGCAGGCCGCCTGTGCCGACCGTCTCCGGCGCTTCATACTTGTAGACTGGCAGCGGGTCGCCGCCCAGGATGGTCGGCTTGCTGGCGTCGGTGTACTGGCCGTCGCCGGCGTTGGCGTAGAAGGTCAGGTCAACCTGGGGCACGTCCAGAATCTCGACCTGCCAGTTGACGCGGGCGCGGCCCTGGGCCGGGATGTTGGCCTGCTGGACGGGCTGCACGCCCTCGGCGAAGCGGAAGCCCGTGCCTTCCAGGGCGATCTCGGTCAGCAGCGCTTCGTCCGTGTTGTTGTTGACGATGGCGCTCAGCGTGGCCTTGTCGCCGGCGATGAAGAAGCGCGGCGTGCCGGGCCGGACGAGCACCGGCTTGGTGCTGAGCAGGTCGAAGGTCGTCTCGCCGACGAGCATCGGGCCGTCCTCGCCCGTGGTGACGGCGCGGGCGTCCAGCCGCCAGGTCGTCAGGTTGTCGGGCAGGGTGACGGAGACGGTCGCCTGGCCGTTCTCGTCGGTGACGGCGAACGGCTCCCACAGCGGCGTGTCCACGAACTCCTGGCGCACCTCAAACAGGCCGCCTTCGCCGTAGCCGCCGCCGCCACCCTTGATCGTGTCAATGATCACCTGGGTGGCCTGATCCACGCTGATCGTCAGCGGGCTGGCCGTGCGCACGCTGATGCCGCGCTGCGAGTAGAAGAAGGGCAGCAGCGGCTCGCTATTGGCCGGGGCGATGGTCAGCACGGCCAGGTCGGTCAGGCTGACGCCGATCTCCGCCCCTGGGACGGGCGTGCCTTCCCAGTCGGTGGCGGTGATCGTGTACTCCACCGTGTCGCCCGGCCCGGCGAACTCGCCCGCCGCCACGTCCACGCTGGACTTGACGGACAGGTCCAGCACCAGGCGGCTGGTGTCTACGGGCAGATTGACCAGGCCCATGCGGAAGGCCGCCGTCGGGTTATTCTCGTCCACGCCCTTGACCAGCACGACGCTGACGAAGACGTTGGGCGCGAAGTCCTCCGTGATCGGCAGGCGGTAGACGGTGCTGTTCGTCTCCAGCTTGAGGACTTCGTGCGTCAGGATGTCGCCGCGCTCGACGGTGATCAGCGCCCAGGCCGTCCCCTGCCAGGGGCTGGGGATGAGGATTTCGGCGGTGTCGCCGACCGCATACTCGTTCGCGTCGGTGATCAGCTGGATGCGGTTGGAGTTCTCCTGCCGCCAGTTGACGAATTCCTGGCCGCTGACCCACAGGAAGGCGCTGGAGCGCACCTGGTTGCCCGCTGCGTCGGTGGTGGTGGCGTAGACCTTGTAGACGCCGCCAGCGGGTGGCACGAAGCTGATCTGGGCCAGGCCGTCGGCGTCCGTGCTGACCGTGCCGCTGGCCCCCTCAACCGGCTGCTCCTCGACTTCCCACGTCCAGACGGTACGGCCAGTCTCGTCCTCTTCCTGCACGCTGAACCAGCGCCGCTCGACGACCTCGTAGGCGACTTCCTGGCCGGCGACGGGCGCGCTGTCCCAGTCCGTCGTCAGGATGTTGACAGCGGTATCCTGCCCGGCGAAGCCGACGTATTCTTCCGGCTGCACGCCGACATAGACCAGGCCCTGGTGCACGATCACCTGGGCGCGACCGGCCACAAGCTGATCGCTCTCGTCGGTGACGCGCGCCTCGATGGTGAAGGTCTGGCTGCGCACGCGCTCGCCCAGGTCGGCGGGCAGCGTGATCAGGTAACGGCCCAGCGCGTCGGTCTGGCCTTCGCCCTCGACGATCACCTCTCCATAGGGGCCGTAGTATTCCGGCGCGTAGAAGTCGTAGTTTTCGTCCACGAACGACCACCAGCCCGGCGCATCGCCCGTGTAGTTGAAGAAGTAGTCCTGGGCGAGCACGCTGTAGGCGACGGCGGCGTTGGACACCGCGCCGCCGAAGAAGTAGCGCGCCTCCACCAGCACTTCGATGGTGTCGCCCTGGACGACCTGATCCTGGGCCGGGGTGACCTCTACCTGGAACTCCGGCGCGCGGTACTCGGCCACGCTGAAGCCCACGCTGAACGACTCGCGGGCGTTGCTGGAGACCTCGGCGACGATGCGGTAGTAGCCGAGCGGCGCTTCGGGGCCGAGCAGCAATTCGCCGCTGAACGATCCTTGCGCCGTGACGGGCAGCACCTGGTCGTAGATCACTTCGCCCCGGTCGTCATAAATCTTGACCGGCACTTCCTGCAAGCCCGGCAACGTGTAGGTCACGTCGTCGCGGTTGCGCAGGATGCCCTTGAAGTACACGGGCTGGTTGGGCCGGTAGATCGGGCGGTCGGTGTAGAGGTAAACGCTGAAGTCTTCCGGCTGGTAGTCGGCCCATGTGTCGAACTGCCAGGGGTCCATGCCGTCGGACCAGGCGCTGACGGCGAAGCCGAACCACGCGCCCTCGTCCACGCTGGCGTAGACGGTCGTGTACAGGTCGCTCAGGCGGGGGATGGTCGCCACGGCCAGGCCGCTCTCGTCGCTGACGACGCGGGCGACCGGGTTGAAGTCCTGGTTGTAGAAGATGACCGGCGCGCCAGCGACCGGGTCGCCGCTGTCCAGATCGGTCACCCAGGCCAGGGCTGTGTCCTGGCTGAACTTGAGGGTGATGTTGACCGACTGCACCAGCAGCACGTGGCGGCGCGGGCCGCCGTCCCACTGATCCGTCTCCGGCGAGCCAGCTTGCAGGAAGTAAGCGCCAGGGGCCAGCGCCGGTGGCTTCTGCGGCTCGGCGGGCGGCTGCGCGCCGGGCAGGTTCGGGTCGGTCTGGCGCGCGCCCAGCGGCTCGAAGTAGTAAACCGTCTGGTCGCCCTCGGCAGCCCAGCCGGTGATGCCGTTGTTCAGGCGCACGTTCCACCACAGGTGGCCGCCCTCGCAGTACGGCCCGCCGATGACCTGCATCGTCTCGCCGACGGCGGCCTGGGTGATGACCTGCGCGCCCAGGTTCGGCTCGGCGCGGACGTTAAGCGGGCTTGGATCGTCGTCGGTGACAATCACCACATCGCCGATGTTCACCTGCGGCGCGGGCGCGCCCAGGCACTCGATGTTCTCCAGCCCGCTGGGGCCAGTGTCGGAGATGTAGAGCAGCTCGTAGCGGCGCACGTTCTGCTGGCTGGAGACATCAATCGTCCAGCGGCGCAGCAAGTCGGCGGGCGCGGGCGTGAACGAGTCCCACACTTCCCACTGGTTCGGACCGGTTAGCTCGGCCAGGGCGGGCAACCCCAGGCGGTAGAGGCTCAGGTCGAGCCGGGTGACGTTGCGGTGGGTGACGAAGACGCGCGTGGAGGGGTTGTGGCTGCTGTACATGCCCACCCAGCCCGGTGCCTGGATGGACAGCTCCGGCGGGTAGGGGGCCGTGGTGTAGGTGACGGTCAGCCCCTCGCTGATGGTGTTGCCGTACCTGTCCTGCATACCGGGCAGGATGGTGATCGTGTAGTCGGTGCTCGGCTCGGTGTCGAAGGCCAGGGTGTAGCTGCGCTCCCAGTCGTAGTAGTACGAGTCGAACTCGCGCCAGGGTTCCGGCCTGATGATCACCTTGTCTTCGAGCGACTTGAGATTCATCGGCGTGTTGAAGTAGATGGTAAATCCGCCGTAGGGCGAGGCCGCCTGCTCGCCGTCAAAGGGCGAGGTGCGCACGATCTGCGGGAAGGGGACGGTGAAGAAGAAGCTCGTCGCGTCGGCGCGCAGGGGCGCGCCGGTCGCGCTGAGTGACCTGGCAGCGTTCAACGTCACCTGGTAGGTGGAGCCAAGCACCAGCCGCTCAGCAGGCGTGAAGGTCAGCGTGCGCCCGTCCTTGCTCCAGGCGAACGCGCCTTCTACCGGTTCGGGCGCGGGCCGCTCAGCCTCTTCAGGAAGCGGGAACGGGCCGAGGTATTCCAGGACGAAGCCGCCCGCTTCCAGCGACGCGGCGTCCATTGCCTGGCTGAAGCGCACCCTCACCGTTGTGTCCAGCGGGATGGTCTCCGCGCTGTCGCGCGGCGAGATCTCCAGCACGTCCGGGGGCATGGTGGTGAACTGCCAGGTGAAGTCCTCGGCCAGCACGCCGCCCGTCACGTCGGTCAGGCCAGCGGCGATGGTCGCCGTGTAGGTGGTGCCGCCGCTCAGTTCCGTCTCCGGCGTGAAGAGGTAGATGGACGTGTTGAGCCATTCGCCCTTGCCCTGGACGGGCGGATCGAGGGCCAGCGGACTCGGCAGCGACGCCATCTGCTCGACAGTCAGCAGGGGCACAACGGGGCGGTTGAAGATGACGGTGATCACGCTGTCGGTGTCCACCGCCTCCGACCCGTCGGCGGGCAGCACTTCGGCCACTTCCAGGTAGCCGATGGTCTGCAACGTCAGGACGAACGGCTCTTCCAGGGCGACGCCCGCCGCTGACATTGTGCCCGCGCCGAGGGTGAAGGTGTACCCGGTGGCGCGGGCGAGCGGCGCGTCGGGCGTGAAGGTGAGCGCGCTGGAGTCCGCCGACCAGCTCAGCGCGCCCTCGACCGCCGGCTCGACGCTGAACGCGCCGGCGACCGCCGTCTCATCCATCGGCTGGTCGAAATAGAAGACGACCGGCCCTTCCAGCGGCAGTTCCTCGCCGGGCAGCGGCATGGTATCCACGACCTGGGGCGGCAGCGCCTCGCCCTGCGCGCCGGACGCGGCGGGAAGATGGCTCCCGGCCCCGCCCAGCATCAGCGCGAGCAGCAGCAGCGCGCCCAGGCTACCCAATAACCACACTCTTTGTGCTCGCATAGAGTTTTCTCCCCACTACTATTGGCTACCATCAGGCGTTGGTCTCGTGGTTCAGCGTGTCACAGGGTTTGCAGGCTGGCTGCGCCGGGGCGTAATGGTACACGGGAACGGGGCGCAGCCCATCCCGGCGATCCTTACCGGGACTCTTATTATAGGGCATTCGGGGGTGCCGGGGAACACGTCTGGGTGACGGCTGGCCTACGGCAAGGGGGCGGCCATCAGCCGCGCAGCACGTCGGCGACCTGGGCGACGATCTGGGCCATGGTGACCGGCTTGACGAGGTAGGCGCGGACGCCCAGCGCAGTGACGGCGGCGCGCCAGCGTTCGTTGGCCGAGACGACGATAATCGGCACGTGGCGCAGGCGCACGTCTTCGCGGGCGAACTCGACGACGCGCTGGCCGGGCATGTCGGGCATCTGCAGGTCGAGGATGATCGCGTCGAAGTCGCCGTTGGTCAGGTGGAGCATGGCCTCGACCGTGTTAGGCGCGGCGACAACCTCGTACCCTATGCGGGCGAAGGTGGTCTCGTAGAGGAAGCGCAGATCGTCGTCATCTTCAACGACCAGGAGTCTCGACATAGCGGCTCTGCCTCCTGCTGCGGCCCCGCTGACGCGCGGGCTTGCGCCACTCAACGGCCAAGTTGGGCGCGGACTTCGCCCCAGCTCCAGGCTGCGATCTCGCGCAGCACGGCGTAAACCTGCTCGGACGGGGCGAGCGGCCCGCTGGTGCCCTGGGCCGGGCTGGAGTACACGCGCACGCCCTGCCGCTCGAACAGCCAGCGCGCCCGCCACAGGTGAAAGTCATCGCTGACCAGCACGGCGTCACGCCAGCCATGCGCGTCCATGATCGCTGCTGTGGCGCGGGCGTTCTCGGCGGTGCTGCGGCTGCTCCGCTCCAGGGTGACGGCCTGCGCCGGGACGTGTGCGGCGCGCATCACCTGGGCGCAGCGTTCCGCTTCGATCGGCGCGCCGCCCGCGCTGACGCCGCCGGTGCACAGCACGTTGGGCGCGTACCCGGCGTGGTAGAGGGCCGCCGCGTGCTCGGCCCGGCGCGTGGTGCCCTCGTCCCCTCCGCCGAGCACGATGATCACATCGGCGGGGCGGGCGCGATCGGTCGCTCCATAGCGGACGATGGTGATGGCCAGCATCCCCAGGACAAGGATCAGGGCGGCCACGCCAAGCGCGATGCCGCGCACCGCCCACCGCCGCAGCCAACGCCAGGCGCGCGGCGGTCTGTTGCTCTGAGGCCGGTCAGCCATGACTCGCTCCTGGCCGTTGATTATAACGGCAGCAGGGGCGATCTCGAAAGCGACGTTCTGGCGAGCCTGGTCTACCTCACCCCCTGGCCTCGCTACGCTCGGCTTTTCCCCCTCTCCGTTGACGGAGAGGGGGAGGCGAGGCGCGCCAGCGTCGAGCGGGGGTGAGGTCAATTAGGGCGCAGCAGAGCAGCGCCCCTACGAAACCATGCGGCGAGGCGCGCTGTGCGGCCCGGCCAGATCGAGTAGAATGGGGGCAGGTTCACGGCAGCGCACGGCGCGGAGAGGAGTGGAGGACATGAACCGGCTGGAACATGGCTCGGCACAGGCACAGACCTATGTCACGGTGCTGCTGCGCGGGTTCCAGGCGCGCGGCCAGCTGGCGATTATTGGCATGTTGCAGACCTTTCTCAACGACGAGCAGAAGGACGCTTTCTCGCTGCACGGCGTCACGCTCTTCGGCCTGGAGCCGGGCAACCCGGCGCGCAGTATGCAGCTTAACGGCCTGTTCGTCCGCAAGGCTGCCAGT
>CAYNHD010000231.1:0-6662 GCA_964396775.1 uncultured Thermoflexus sp.
CCGCTGCGCATGGCCGCCTGCGCTTCGGCGATGACAAACGCTTCCATCTGCCCGCCGCCCACCGTCCCGACGATCTGCCCGTCCGGCCAGACCAGCATCTTACTCCCCGCCTGGCGCGGGACGGAGCCTTGCGTCTCCACCACAATGGCCAGCGCAGCGGGTCGCCCGTCCTGCTGGGCGGCGAGCGCTGCTTCAAACACGGCTCGATCTTCGCTCACACGCGCTCCTTCCGCCTCATCCAACTTTCGCCTGCTGGCGCAGCGCCCGCCAGACGCGCTCCGGCAGCAGCGGCCCGTGCGTCATGCGGATTCCGGCGGCGTCGTACAGCGCGTTCGCCAGCGCCGACCCCACGCCGTCCAGCGGAATCTCGGCGACGGCCTTCGCCCCGAAAGGGCCGCTCGGCTCGTAGGTCTCGACGAAGATGACGCCCATCTCCGGCATCTCGTCGGCGCGGTAAATCTTGTACGGGCCGAACTGCGGGTTGGTCATGCCGCCCTGCGCGTCGAAGGCCATCTCCTCGCAGTGCCCGTAACCCAGCGCCTGCACCATACCCCCCTCGATCTGGCCGCTGGCCGTCACCGGGTTGACGATCACGCCGCCGTCAACGGCCATCACCATCTCGTCCACCGTGAACTGGCCTGTCTCCGTATCGAGCGTGACCGTCACATATTGCGCGGCGAAGGGCGGCGGCGAGTCCGGGCTGACGTAGCTGGCCGTGGCCATAATCTGCTGCTGGTGCTCGTGATGCAGGCTGTTGAGCGCGATTGCGCGGTGCGTCACGCTGCGACCGTCTGGCGCGTGGGCGGCGCGGTCGCGCAGCACAATGTCTTCCGGCGCGATGGGCGGCGCGTTCTCGTCCTGCTGGTTGAGCATCCGCGCAGCGACTTCGCGCATCTGGGCGGCGACCTTCTCGGCGGCGAGCACCGTCGCCCGCCCCGAAATGTACGTCGTGCTGGACGCATACGCGCCCTTGTCGAACGGGGTAAAGTCCGTATCTGACGAATAGGTGATGAAGTCCTCCGGCGCGCAGCCGAGCACCTCCGCCGCCATCTGCGTCAGCACCGTGTCCGAGCCGGTGCCCAGGTCGGTCGCGCCGACCAGCAGGTTGAACGAGCCATCGTCGTTGATCTTGATGCTGGCCGCGCCCATGTCCAGGCGCGGGATGGCCGTGCCCTGCATCACCGCTGCCACGCCGATGCCCCGCCGCAGGTGAGGCTTGCCCGGCACCTGGTGCCAGGCCGGATTGCCGAACCGCTCGTGCCAGCGGATCGCCTTCGCGCCCTGCTCCACGCACTCGGCCAGCCCGCACGACTGGATGAACTCCGGTGCCGCCTCGCGCCCCTCGCTCCAGGCTTTGCTGGCCGGGTGCTCGTCGCCGCTTTTGATCGCGTTGTTCAGGCGGAACTCCAGCGGGTCCCAGCCCATCTCGCGGGCGATCCACTCCATCTGCTGTTCCACCGCCCAGAAGCCCTGCGGCACGCCATAGCCGCGATAGGCGCCGCTCGGCGGCGTGTTGGTGTAGACGACATCCGCCCGGAACTTGATGTTCGGCGCGTTATAGAGCGACATGGCCTTGTGGCCGGTGTTGCCGGCGACGGTCATGGCGTGCGCGCCGCAGGCCCCGGTGTCGCTGAGCGCGTGCATCTGGTTGGCGACGATCTTCCCGTCGCGGGTCACGCCCGTCTTCAGCGTCAGATACATAGGGTGGCGCGAGCGGCTGGCGTAGAACTCCTCTTCGCGCGTGTATTCCAGCCGCACCGGGCGACCGGTGGCGATGGTCAGGTGGGCACAGATGTCCTCAATCAGCACCTCCTGCTTGACGCCGAAGCCGCCGCCGATGCGCGGCTTGATCACGCGGATGCGCTTTTCTGGCAGGCCGAGCACGGGGGCAAGGATGCGTCGCGCGTGGAACGGCACCTGCGTGCTTGTGCGGATCACCAGGCGGTCGTCCTCGTCCCACCAGGTCACCACGACGTGCGGTTCCAGCGGCGTCTGCTGCACTTTCGGGCTGTAGTACGTCGCCTCGAAGATGCGGTCGGCCTGGGCGAAGCCCGCCTCCACATCGCCCACTTCCCAGTCAATGACGGCGGCCAGATTGCGCGTCTTGTCCTCGATGTGCCAGCTTTCCGGCTCGTCGTGCAGGACGGGTGCGCCCTCTTTCATGCTCTCGCGCGGGTCGAAGACCGCCGGCAGCGGCTCGTACTCGACCTCGATCAGCTCCAGCGCCTTTAGCGCAATCTCTTCCGTCTCCGCCGCGACCGCCGCCACCCGGTCACCGACGAAGCGCACCTTGGTGTCGAGGCTGTAGTTGTCGTGCGGCCCCGGCTCCGGGTCGCTCTGCCCCGCCGTCGTATACGGCACGCGCGGCAGGTCTTCGTGGGTCAGCACGGCGTGCACGCCCGGCAGAGCGCGCGCCCGGCTGGCGTCAATGCGCTTGATGAGCGCGTGCGCGTGTGGGCTGAGCAGCAGCTTGCCGACCAGCATCCCGCGAAACTCAATATCGTCCGTGAAGGCCGGCTTGCCCTGTGCGAGCTTGCGCGCATCTACTTTGCGCGCGGGCTTGCCCACCTGTTGCAGCGTATCTACCTCTGGCGCGACGAGCATCACCGGCAGCGTCCGCGTCGTCACTTGCGGCGCGCCCGGCTGCCCCTGCGGAGAATCAGCAGGAGGCAGGGCGTCGTCATCACCCCACCCCGCCGACCGCGTGAAGACTTCCGCTGGCACCGGGATCGCCCGCTCTGGCCCGATCGGGGGAACCTCCTCGCCACGCAGCACCGCCGCCGCGCGCAGCACCGCCTCCACCGGCTTGACGTAGCCGGTGCAGCGGCATAGCACGCCGGCTAGCGCGTCGCGCACGTCCCTTTCGGTCGGGCGGGGATTGCGATCCAGCAGCGCCTTCGCCGCCAGGATCATCGCCGGCGTGCAATAGCCGCACTGGATGGCCCCTGTCTCCACAAAAGCCACTTGCAGCGGGTGCAGCGGCTCCGAGCCGCGCCAGCCGCGCTCCTGCGCCCCGCCAATGCCCTCAATCGTGACGACCGAGCGGCCCGCAACCTGCGCCGCCAGGATCAGCGACGAGACAACCGGCGCGCCGTCCAACAGCACCACGTCCGCGCCGCTCACGCCCTGGCCGTCGCCGTATTTGACGCCAAAGACTCCATGACGGCGCAGCAAGCGCAACAGACTCTCATTCGGTGCAGCGTCCAGCGCCACGGCCTCGCCATTGAGCGAAAAGGTAATCTTCACTGCTCAGTCTCCTCCACCACGATCTCACCGATAAACAGGCGCCGGTCAGGGCCAGCGCCCACGCCCGTCACCGGGTAGCGAACGCCGCTGCGCGCCTCGAACATGCCCAGCGCCACCACATACGTCCCAGACGGCAGGTCTGCGGGCAGCGCGACTGTGTACGTGTCGGTCAGGGTGCCCGGCAGCCAGTTGGCCGGGGGCAGCGCCCCACCGCCCGGACGGGTGACGACCTGCGCCACCGGCTCGGTATCCACTCTCTCACTATTATACAGGTGTACGAAGATCACGCCGTCTCCTGCGCCAGGCGCTGGCCCCTGCCACACGGCACGCACCGCGAGCTGCCCGCCCGCGCCGTCAACCGGCGGCGTGTATGCGAGGGCCACCTCACGCAGGCGCACCTCTCCGTCTTCGCCGAAGACGGCAACCGGCTGCCCCTCATCCGTCCCCTGCGGCTGGAAACCACCCTGATACGCCCAGTGGTAGTAGGGCGAATAGGCGTCGGCGCGCGGGTCGTCCATGTCCGCCTCGATGCGCACCCGCGTGCGCGTCCCCGTGATCTGCGCGGCGGGCATCCAGGTGACGATCTCGACCCAGCGCCCCGGCACGGCAGGCTGCACGCGCTCCGCGACGCGAATACCGTTGACAAACACAGTCAGCGGCACGCTCGTCCGTCCGTGCACGCGCGTGACCAGCAGCAAGTCTTCGCCGGGCCGCGTGCGCAGCGTGAACGACTCGCCGCCGGTCAGGACGCGCCCGCCGTCGGTCGCCCGGCAGCCCTCCTCGTCGGGCGGCCCGCAGGCATGGTACCAGTGCGTGTAGACCTCAGTGACGAAGCCGGGCGGGGACTCATCCTGCCACCAGGTATAGTCGTGCCCGTCCTCGCTGCCCAGGTGAGCGACATCCACCGCATCTACCAGCACCAATCCGCGCACTGCGTCCAGCGTAGAGGCTTGCGCGGCGATCTCTTCCGGGCGCGTGGTGCGCCAGTCCGCCGCGTACACCGCCTGGTAGTCTGCGGCTGCCGCGACGTTGTGCTCGCCCAGCGTCACCGGGAACTCGGCCAGCACGTCGCCGAACACGCCCGCGTCCAGCAGATAGCGCAGCCCCTGTACGTCCGGGTAGATGGCGAACGCGCCGGGCCGGTAGCGGCTGTGGGCCATGTGCTCGTAGATGGCGCCGGGCCCCTGCCGCCACGACGGGGCCGGGCCGGGCAGCGTCAAGCCGACCACATCGTACAGCGGGCGCTCGCTGAAATAGCCCATCATGCCCACGTCGTGCACGCCGACGCGCGGCGCGTCCGCGTCCGCCGGAAGGTTGTCGCGCACCCAGCGGGCCATTGGCACCTGTTGATCGCGCACCACGGCCACATTCTCGCCGTAGTAGCGGGCGAAGCTCAGCGCAGTCAGCAGCGAGGGAAGGAGTATCAGGGCGGGCAGCGCCCAGCGCCACGCCCGCCACCCCGCGCGCGCGGCCAGCCCGTCGCCCAGCCCGCGCGCCGTCCACGCCGCCGCCGGGTAGAAGAGCGCCATCACCGGAAGCTGATACCGCTTGAACTGCCAGAAGGCCGTATCGAGCGTGGCGACCGCCGCCGTCAGCAGCAGAATCGTCGCCAGAGCCAGCGCCGCCGCGTTGACGCGCCGCCCCCGCCAGGCCAGCCACGTGCCGGCCAGCAAAGCGCCCAGCGCCGCCGGAGCGAGCAGCGGTGACGTGAACGTGCCGAAGTCCGCGCTGCGCCCGACGAGCAGCTCGCCCCACATCCGTCCGAAGAACGAGACCACGTCCGTCAGCCGCTCGCCGGGCGGCGCGCCCGTGTTCGCCAGCAGCGACTTGGCCTGCATCCCCGACGCCGACGCACTGCCCGTCGCCGCCCAGTTGATCGCGGGCTGGATCAGCGCCGCCGCAACCGGCGCAGCCAACAGCGCCCCCCGGCGCAGCCGCGCCCGCCCCCCGCCCGGCCACTTACGCCGCACGGCCAGTGCGATCGCCGCCAGCGCCGCCACGATGGCGCCTTCCGGGCGGGTCAGCACCGCCAGCGCCCCCGCCGCCGCTGCCAGGCGGAAGCGATCCCTCTGCGCGGCGTAGAAGGTCAGCAGCGTGAGGAAGAGGAAGAACGCCGTCTCCATGCCGCTGAGCGCCGCCCACACGAACGGCCCCGTCACGGCGTAGGCCAGGGCCAGCACCAGCGCGTACCCGGCCCCGCCCGGTTCCTCGGCCAGCGGACTCGCTCGCCCGATCAGGTAGACCAGCCACGCCGACCCGAAGAAAGCCAGCGCACCAATGCCCAGCGCCCAGGTCGCCAGCGCCCAGCCGTCGAAGCCCGCCGCGTAGCCGAGCGCCAGCAGCGGCGCGTACAGCAGGCTGGTCGCGCCGGAGGTCGGCGGATCGCCCGGATAATACGTCAATGGCTGGCCCGCCGCCCACTGGCGCGCGTACTGGAAGTGAATGTAGGTGTCATCCAGGGGCATCAGCAGCGGGTCGCGGCTCACCGCCAGGCTCACGCTCAGAGTGAGCGTCACGACGGCCCCCACCACGACCACAAGGGCCAGCCACGCCGTCCACTGCTCGCGGCTGGCCCCTGTTGTCTGGAGCCACGGTCGGCGGCGCGGCCCGCTCTGCGCCACGCCGCCCGCATCATCCGGCATCAGCCGCCTCAGCCGTCTTCTCCCGGATACACCTGCCAGCCCACGTCGGCGGCGAGCATCTGCGTCACGTGCTCATGGGGAATGTCCACCAGCGTCGCCGACGCTTCAACGGCCACCGATCCGTCGGCCAGCGCGATCTCGCCGCTGACCAGCGCCATCCGCCCGCGATCCTGGTCCACGCGCCCGCGCACGGTGAACGCCTCGTTCAGCGGCACCGGGCGGCGGTAGCGTATCTCCATCTTCGCCGTGAACATGAAGCGCGCCTGCTCAACGGCGTCGCCACCCTCGTCGGCCAGCAGGGCGCGGCCCATCGTCTCGTCGAGAATCGTCGCCAGAATGCCACCATGTGCCATACCGGGGTAGCTCTGGTACTGCTCGCCGAGCATCACCCGCGCCAGCACGCGCTGGTAGCCGTCGTTGAAGAAACGGATGTGCAGCCCGCACGGATTCTCGACGCCGCAGACAAAGCACCAGCGCGCGCTCGGCTGCTGGTCGAACCGCTCCACCGAGGGACTTGGGTCAGACACTGGCCACCTCGCCGTGCCGGGCCGGTCAGTCGCTGTAGCCGCTGGCGAACGTGTCAATCATCAGCCGCACGTCATCGCCCAGCGGGTAGAGCACCGGGCACGTGCAGCCGGCGGACACGTACTCGCGGACCTTCGCCCGCACTTCCGCTGGCGTCCCCGACGCGGTAATCAGTTGCACCACGTCATCGGGCACCAGCGTCATGGCGCGCTCGATCTGCTCTTCGGTCGCCGGCCAGGTCAGCACCTG
>CAYNHD010000232.1:0-2800 GCA_964396775.1 uncultured Thermoflexus sp.
CGTGCCTTTGGTCAGGAAGCCGCCGACGAAGATCAGCAGGTCGAGACCGCTGCGCGGCGCGGCCTGGCCCGCCGCCAGAAGCTCGTCGGGGACGGCGCGCCGCGAGTCGGGCGATGCGGCAGCGCCCAGCGTGTAGACCAGGCGCACAATCGCCAGAAAGTTGTCGGCGATGGTCTCGCGCTCGTACTCGGTCAGCCCGCCGGTGAGCGTGTCTAGCTCGCGGCGCAGGCGATGGAGGGGCGGCAGTTCTTTGCCCGTGTGGTAGACTGCGGCAATATCGGCCAGCATACGGGCGGCAGTCTGCACATGCTCCGCGAACTCGCTCAGGTCGCTCTCACCCATCGCCACGCGCAGCAGCCATGTGGCGCGCATCATCTCGCCGAGGGACTTGCCCAGGGCGCGCTCCAGATGGGCGACAATCGCCGGCAGGTCGCGCGGCGGGACGCCACGAATATAGCGCCGCAACAACTCGCGCGCCGCGTCGGTCGCCTCGGCGTTCCAGGTGATGACCGGCCACATGCGCGCCATTAGCACCGCGCTGTCAAGGCCGGTGTTCAGAGTGTGATCCACCAGGGCGGCGCAGACGCGCAGCGCGTCCAATGTCTGGCGGCGGCGCGCGTAGAAGGACAGCAGTTGCAGCACGTTGTCTGTGCCGACCACATCAATCAGGCTGTGGTCGTTGAAGAGCATCGTCGTCAGGCGGCGTGCGGCGTGCTCCTGGTCGTCGCCCCAGCGGCGGTAGGCCAGCGCCGCGACGTAGATCATGGCGCGCGCTTCTGGCCCCAGGCGGCAGCCTTCCAGGTAGCTGAGCGCCGCCGACAGCGCGTCCGGTGAGAGCGACAGATGCTGGAACAACTCGCCCACCAGGCTGGTGAACTCGTTGAGACGCTGCGGGCCGAAGATGCGCTCCTGGTAAAACTCCAATAGCTCTACCGCGTCATAGTAAGCCTGGGTTTGCAGCAGAAGCTGGACGAGCACGCGCGGTCCTGGCGGTTCCAGCGCCAGAAGCTGAGTCTCCTCGCTTAGCTCGCGCACGACCTGGTGAATCAGCGCGGTGTAGTCGGCTTCCTGGGGGGACTGGGCGATGACCAGCAGGGCGAGCAGCGCCGGGGTGTCAATGAGTTCGGCGCGCTGCAAATAGACCGCGCTCTCCACCAGGCGAGCCAGCACCGCCATCCGGTAGCTGTCGCCCAACGAGCGCGCCCCCTCGTCCAGAATGCGGCGGCGGGCCGGGTGAGCGGGCTGCGGTTGCAGGTGGGCGATGGCCGCCTGCATCGCCTGGGGAAGCTGGCCTGTGAATTGCCGGTCGAGCAGCAGGCGGTGGAAGTCGCCAGCCGGCAGCGCGCGCACCGCCAGCAGGAACACGCTCTCGGCCAGGCGCGGGTTGCGGCGGGCCGCGCCCAGGCTATCCTGGACGATGGCCGGGATGACCTCCGCCAGCGCCAGCGCAGCGGGGGCCTTTTGCAGCCTGTCCAGGAACGGGATCATCTCCTCGACAGCCCCGGATGCCAGCAGGTCGTGGGCGTAGGCGCGTGCTGCCTGATGCAGCGTAGGCCGCCATTGCTGGCGCGCCGCCTCTGGCACGCGCAGCAGCCAGCGTTCCAGCATGGTGTAAGCAGTGCCCGCCTGCCCGTTGGCAACCGCTTCGGCCAGCACCTGGCTGACAGGTTCGGCGAGCGCGGGACGGGCCGCGCAGACTGTCGGCACCACGTCGGCAGACTCCGGCTCGCCGAGGGCCAGCGCGAACGCCAGCAGGTGGCGGATGTAAACACGGCGCAGGTCGTCGGTCAGCGTCGGGTCGTCGCGCAAGACCTCGGCAACCAGGGCGCGGTCGGCGGGCTGGCCCTCGCGCACCACCTGGTCAATCGCCGCCCGCCGCGCCACCCAGGACAGGGCCTCGCCGAGGTCGCTGGCATGGCGCGCGCGCCAGACGACTGTGGTCGCCAGTTGCTCGGTCTGCTCGACGACCAGCGACGGGTCGAGCCGCAGTTGGGCGGTGATGTAGCGTGCGTAGGCGTTGGCCGGGGCCGGACTCAGCAGTTCGCCGCTGGCCCAGTCATAGACCAGATGATCGGCAGGCACCGCGCGCGCGGTCAGGAACTTGATGTCGGCGCGCACCAGTGCCGGGTCGCTCGCATGGGTGACAAAGGTGATGACCGTCCGCACGGGCGGCGGCAGCAAGGCCAGCAAGCTGGTGACGAAGCGCAGGCGTAGCTCGGCGGAGAGCGGGCTGCTGACAATAGCCAGCGACTGCCCCTCGATCAGCGCGGCCAGCAGCCCCTCTACGGCCCGGAACGAGTCCTGGCACAGGGCCAGCAGGGCGTTCAGCATGTCGCTTTGGGCGTCCGGCGTGAGCGGCGGCGGACAGCGCAGGGCATAGGGCTGCAGGTCTGCTCTGGCTTCGCTGAACACCGGCATATCCATCAGTGCCAGCGCGCGCAGGGCCAGCGCATTGCCTCTCACAGCGTCCAGCGCCTCGCGCGGCGTCAGGACATAGAGAAGTTGAGGCAATCCAGCGTCGTTACGCTGCGCTTTGACCAGCGCGGACTCTCTGCCAGCGACTCTGAGCAGGCCCAACGCGCCGGGCATCTCGGCGCTGGTCTCGCGGGGGGGCGGTGGGAGGAGCGGCGCGGCGCGCAGCCATTCGGTGGCCTGCTCCGCCGTCACGCCGGGCGTGCGCGCGACCAGTCCCGGACTGGCCGAGGGGCGGTTTCCTGGCAGCACCAGGTTCCCGATGTAGAAGCGTTCCAGGTAGAAGACGGGTGATTCGCTCACCGTGATCTCCGCGCGTGCCGCAAAC
>CAYNHD010000232.1:2900-6661 GCA_964396775.1 uncultured Thermoflexus sp.
CTGCTTTTCTTCGCGCTCTCCGCGTCTCTCTGCGGTGATGCTTTGCCCTGAAATCGGCCCGGTGCAAGGCGCTGCGATGTGCTAGAATAGCGCTGTTGCGCGTGCTGCCCGCGCCGGAGATGCCTCATGGATGATAAGCTGGTCGCCCCTATTCCGCCGGACTCGCTGGACTCGTTCTGGTCTGGCGCGTTGCCTTTCACCGAGCACCCGGCAGTCGTTTACCTGGCCAGCCTGTCCGAAGGGTCGCGACGGACGATGTACCAGTCGCTGAACACCATCGCCGGTTTGCTGTCTGACGGGCAGCTCAACGCCTTCCAGCTCAACTGGGCGGCGTTGCGCTACCAGCACACGGCAGCCGTTCGCGCGCAGCTTGCCGCGCGCTACAAGCCAGCGACGGCTAACAAGATACTCTCGGCACTGCGCCAGGTGCTGCACCACGCCTGGAAGCTGGGCCAGATGAGCGCGGAAGACTACCAGCGGGCGCGGGCCATCGAGAACGTCAAGGGCGACTCGCTGCCGGCAGGGCGCGACCTGGGCGCGGGGGAGCTATCGGCGCTGATCGGCGCTTGCGAGCTTGATCCGTCGGCGGCAGGGGCGCGCGACGCGGCCATCATCGCTGTGATGTACGCAACGGGCGTGCGGCGGGCGTCGGTCGTGCGCCTCGACCTGGCCGACTATGACACGGACACGGGCGCGTTGCGCGTGCGCGAGGCCAAGCGGCGCAAGGAGTACCTGGTCTATCTGTCGCAAGACGGGGCGCAGCGCGCGCTGGCCGACTGGCTGGCCGTGCGCGGAGACAGTCCGGGGCCGCTCTTCTGGCCGGTGAGCAAGAACGGGAACCTGGTGAACCGTCGCCTGAGCACGCAGGCCGTCTACAACCTGCTGGTCAAGCGGGCGAGGCAGGCGGGTGTTGACCACTTTTCGCCGCATGACCTGCGCCGTACTCTGGCTGGCGATCTGCTCGACGCCGGGGCCGACATTGTCACGGTGAAACGCATTCTGGGCCACGCCAGCGTGGACACGACCGCGCGCTACGACCGCCGCCCGGAAGAAGTAAAGCGCAAGGCGGCCAACCTGATCCACGTGCCCTACCGGGGTCGCAGGCAGAAGCGCCTGGAAGGCGGGTAATCTGCCCCCTGAATTATCGGGCGAGCAGGAACCGGCGCAGCGCCGCCAGCGCCTGTGCCCGCATCGAGATGCGCATCTTCTCTTCGCGGGGCATCTCTCCGTAGGTCAGTTCGTACCCGTCCGGCTGGAAGATGCTGTCCCAGCCGAAGCCGTGCGCCCCGCGCGGCTCGCGGGTGATGACCCCTGTCGTCTGCCCCGTGAAAGTGTGCAGCGCCTGCCCGTCGTACAGGCACAGCGCAACGGTGGCCTGGGCGCGGCGATCGGCCCAGGCGTCAAGCTGGCGGCAGAGACCCGGCTCGCCGACCGCGCCCAGCACCCACTTGATCAGTGCGCCGGGGTAGCCGTTCCAGGCCAGAATCGCCAGCCCGGTGTCCTCGACCAGGACTGCGCCCGCGTCAAGCTGCGCGAAGGCCTGGCGCGCCTTGTGCCCGGCAACCTGCGCCGGGTCGAGCGACTGAATCTCCGGCAGGTCGAGCGCGACGCGCGCAACCGCGACCCCGCAGCCAGCCAGCGCGCCGCGAATCTCGCGGAATTTCTCCTCGTTGGACGAGACGAAGGTCAGGCTTTCGATGGGCATGGCGTCTCCCGTCTGTGATCGGTGCTGCGCGCGCCGGGGATTGTAACACCAACGCGGGCGTGCGAGCAGCACAGCGCCCGCAAGAGAGTGTGCAAAGGGCGTCAGTGACTCGCTGAACACAGGGCCTTGGCCTCACCCCCAGCCTCGCTGCGCTCGGCTTGCTCTCTCGGCATTCGAATGGAGAGGGGGCGGCGAGGCGCATCAGCGCCGAGCGGGGGTGAGGCAAACCAGGCGCAGCAGAGCAGTGCCCTTCCCTGACAGGTCCTGCGCGCAACCGCCCGCAATGTGACGTTTCTCGCCAGGACACTCGCCATTTGTCGCCTGACATGGGGCAGGACATCGGGTATCATGGGAGATGTAAACACTTTTGCTGGCACAACTTAGGAGAGAGGCACCACATGGCAACTTTGACCCTTGAGGAAATCCGGCAGGCACACAAGCTCCTGGCCGAGTTCACTTACGGAACGCGGCCCGTCGAGCGCGGCTATGCCAACCGCACGCTTTACGTAGACCTTTCGACGAACACGATCCGTAGCAAGCCCGTCACCCAGCAGATGAAGGACATCTTCACCGGCGGCAAAGGCTTCTGCCTGTGGCTGCTGTGGAACGCCATCCGGCCCACCACGCGCTGGGACGACCCGGAGAACGAGATCGTCATCGCAGGAGGCCCCATCGGTGGCATCACAGCGTATCCGGGGTCGGGTAAGTCCACTGTGGTGACGGTCTCGCCGCTGACCGGCTCGGTGATTGACAGCAACGCGGGCGGTTACTTCGGCCCGTACCTCAAGTTCTCTGGCTGGGATGCGCTGGAGGTGCAGGGCATTGCCGAGCGCGACGTGATCCTGGTGATTGACGGCGACGAGGGGCGGGTGACCCTTGAGGAAGCGCCGCTGGAAGACATCAACACGCATCTGATCGGGCGGCAACTCACCGAGATGTACGCCCGTGACGAGCGCGACATGCGCAGCGTGTCGGTGGTGTCCGCCGGGCAGGGCGCGGCCTACTCGCGCTATGCCGGCCTCAACCTGAGCTGGTACGACGTGCGCCGTAAGGAAGTGCGCGTCAAGCAGGCCGGGCGGGGCGGGGCGGGTCGCGTCTTCCGCCACAAGGGACTCAAGGCGATTGTGGTGCGCTACAGCCAGATGAAGGGCGACAGCAACAACCCGGCGAACATGGAATTGATCCGCAAAGCTGGCACGCGCATCAACAAGGAGATCGCCGAGCTAGACAGCAAGCAGAACAACATGCGCAAGATCGGCACAGGGCACCTGCCACCGATCATGAACGAGTTCGACCTCTTGCCGGTGCATAACTACCGCTATGGGTCGCACCCCGACGCCAGGAACCTGGATAGCTCGGTGTGGCTGGAGCTATTCACCCAGGGGATGCCCGACGGCTGCTGGTATGGCTGCACGCTGTCCTGCGCGCACGGGGTGGATCACTTTCACCTGCGCACCGGGCCGTACAAGGGCCAGGTGGTGCTGGTGGACGGGCCGGAGTACGAGACCATCGCCGGGCTGGGGTCGAATATCGGTGTGTTCGATCCGCTGGCCGTCATCGAGATCAACTTTTACTGCGATACCTACGGCATTGACACCATCTCCTTCGCCAATTCGCTGGCGTTTGCCATCGAGTGCTTCACCGAGGGGGTCATTGACGAGACGGTGACCGGCGGGATCACCCTGCGCTGGGGTGACGCTGAGACAGCCCTGGAACTGCTGCACCAGATGGCGCGCGGCGAAGGGTTCGGCTATGTCGTCGGGCAGGGTGTGCGCTACCTCAAACGGCTGTTCGTCGAGCAGTACGGCGCCGATCCGCAGTTCGTCCAGGACATCGGCATGGAAGTCAAGGGGATGGAAATCTCCGAATACATGACCAAGGAGTCCCTGGCGCAGCAGGGCGGGTACGGCATGGCCCTCAAGGGGGCGCAGCACGACGAAGCCTGGCTGATCTTCATGGACATGGTGCGCAAGGAACTTCCCACCTTCGAGGCGAAGGCCGAGGCACTGCACTACTTCCCGCTGTGGCGGACGTGGTTCAGCCTGCACGGGCTGTG
>CAYNHD010000233.1:0-6619 GCA_964396775.1 uncultured Thermoflexus sp.
GACAGTGTTTCATGTCCCCATTTTACCCATATCCCTAAACTTATCCACTCCCCCGCCGAATGGGTCTGGATTTTGGCGCAGAACAGGCTATAATGGTGGCGCGCTGGCCCAAGAGGGCCGCGCCGGAGCGTTCAAGCATACGCCCAACTGCCTATCCCCAACCGGTGCGCGCCGTTGTTGAGGGGTAGTGGCTGCAAGCCCGGCAAGGGGAGGTGTTGTCATGAAGGTACGGTCTTCTGTGCGCAAGATGTGCGACAAGTGCTACTTTGTGCGTCGTAATGGCCGCCTGTACGTGATGTGCTCGGCCAACCCGAAGCACAAGCAGCGCCAGGGGTAGCACGGTCGGCATCGCCTGCCACATCCAACCAGCAGAAACGGGTCACAAGCGTGACCTGTTTTTGTTTGGCAGCGCAGTGCTCGCTCACGGCGCGGCGCGCTGGTAGATCGCACATCCCTCGGCATAGACCGTCGGGCTGCTCAGCCCGTCCGCCGTGATCGCGTAAACCCGGTAATTCACGATCTCCTGGTCGTCGCCGGAGCCACTCACCTCGCCGCTGGTGTAGAAAAGCTGCTGCCCGTCGTCGGACCAGCCCAGATCGTCGAAGGGGCCGGCATAGCGGGCGATGCGACGCAGATCGGTGCCGTCCGCCTTGACCACATAGATCGTGCCGCCCGGCGGCGCGAGGGTGAGCGTGGCGAAGGCGATGCGCTGGCTGTCCGGCGACCAGCGCGGGCGGATGCCCAGCGGCAGGTCGCTGTCCGGCGCGGGGACGGCGACCTGGCCGGAGCCGTTGGCGTTGGCGATGATCAGTTGCGCCGCCCCAAGCGGGTTGGCGCTGTAGACCAGGCGCAGCCCGTCCGGCGAGGGAATGCCCGGCCCATCTGTCCAACCGCGCGGCGGCTGGCCCGGCGGCCCTTCCGCACACTCGGTCTGGATGGCCAGGTCGCGGGGGCCGGCGGGCGCATCCAGCGGCGTAGCGGTGACCTCGGCGGTAGGAACGGGTGTGGGCGGCAAGGCCATGCCAACAACTGGCAGGGTGATCAGCGCCTCGTCCAGCGCTTCGCCGCTGATCGCGTAGACGAGCGCCAGGCGCAGCCGTACCTCGTTCCCGCTGACGGGCAAGACGGGCGCGACCAGGCCCGTCCCGCGCGAGGGCACCCACAGATGTTCGCGCGGCAATTCGATGTTCTGCGTCTGGCCGTCAGCGAGCACCTGGCTGAAGGTGAGGGCCGTCAGGGGGTGGCGGTCGCGCACAGCCCAGGCCACCTCCACGCGCGCCCCGCCGGAGGCCAGCACCGACGCGGCCAGACTCTGCGCGGGCGTGGTGAAGGACTCGATGGCCGGTTCCAGTGCACCCAGCCACTCTTCGTCGAAGGGAATTATCACCGTGCGCTCGTCGAGGATGACACCGGCGCGATCCACGACGCTGACGCGGAACGTGGGCGGCCCGAAGTTGCCCGGCGCGACCAGCGGCACGCTCAACTCGCCGACGGGCGGCAGGGGGTCGGGCGTCTCGATGGGCACCCAGGCCCGCCCCTGGTAGGTGTGCAGGGCAACGCGCAGCCCCTGGCCCACATGGACAATATGCCAGGCCAGCGTCGCCGTCTGCCCGCCGGATTCCAGTTCGTCCAGTGTGACTTCCGTCCGGTCGCAGGTGAAGAGCAGAATCGTCGGGCCGTACTCGCCCTGGGCACGGGCGTTGAGTGTGGCTGCTGCCAGGGCGATCCCAAAGGCGAGCAGCGCCAGCGCGATTCTCTTGGTCATGTCTGGCTCCCTCGAAAACAGGCACGCCGCCAGCGGATACCGGTCAGCGGCGGCCTTCGCGGCGCGGGATAGTATACGCAGCCTGGGCCGAGAATCGCCAGATACCGCCGGGAAGGGCCTCACTGCCGAGGAGCAGAGCGCCGAGAAAAGCAAAGAGACTCATTTAGTTCTTCTCGGCGTCCTCTGCGCCTTTGCGGTTCAAGAATTTCGCCCCCATCGTCAGCTACCCCCGCGAACTGTCAATTGGCGGGGCTTAACCGGTCTGCTATAATGGCGCGGGCCACTGCCGCGCAGCGTTCACGTGAGCGCACCCATCTGTCCGATCGACGAGCACCAACGCGATGCCCAGCGACCGCCACTCTGCTGACCAGCCCAGCGAGACGAGCTTATCCCCCACCCGCAGCAGCCGCGCCCGGCTGATCCTGCGGCTGCGGCTGGTCATCACCTTCGGCCTGATGGCTGTCGTCATCGGGTTGGTGGCCAGCAATCGCGACAAGCTGATCAACGTCAACTGGAAGCTCATCCCCCTGGCCTGGCTGCTGATGCTGCTCAGCACGGTCGTCAAGTCCTTCCGCTGGGGTTTGCTGGTGCATCAGAGCGCGATGGACCTGTCGTTCCGGCGGCTGCTGGGCACGTACCTGGTCGGGGCCTTCTTCAGCACCATCCTGCCCACATCGGTCGGCGGAGACGCTGTGCGCGCGGTGGATACCGCCGCCAAAACCGGTCGCGTGGCCGACTCCACGTCGTCCGTGCTCATCGAGCGCGGCATTGGCCTGCTGTCCATCTTCGGCATGGCCAGTGCGTTCGCCTACACGCTCGAAGTGGGGGCGGTACCGCACGCCTTTATCATGGCTGTGTATCTGGCTTTTGTGGCCGGGCTGGTGGGGCTGATCGTGCTGCGCCAGGGCTGGTTCATGGAGCCAATTGCCCTGGTTATGACGCGGCTGCGCCTGCACGGCCTGCTGGCGATGGCGCGCAGCCTGCAAACGGCGCTCAGCGAGCAGTTGTGGCGTTCGTCCATCCTGGTGCTGATGTTCCTGCTCTCCCTCGTCGCCAACGCCCTGACGATGGGCGCCACCTACCTGGTGCTGATCGCCGTGCGCGATTCGATTCCGCTGGCCGCCTTCGTGCCGATGATCGCCCTCTCGACCGTCGCCGAGATGCTGCCGATCTCCATTGCCGCGCTCGGCGTCAAGGAGTCGGCGTACATCTTCTTCCTGGGGCTGGCCGGGGTCGGCAGCGGCGAAGCCAGCGTGATCGCCATCATCATGCGCGTGCTCACCTGGGCGCTGGCTTTGGTCGGCGGTGTGGTCTTTCTGGCGCGCACGGTCTCTTCGCGCTCCGAGGGGCCGCGCGGCGGAGGGGGCCGCCCGCCAGCCAAGCGCGTCCCCGTGTTCGCCGACGAGCGCGATCTGGAACAAGAGCAGCCCGCCAGCCTGCCAACCGCCGATTAGCGCGCCCTGGCCCTTCGCGCCGCACAGAAAGCCATGCCCGCCATGCCCACCCTTGCCCAACGCGCCCTCAAAGCCCTGCGTATTGTCGCCAGCCGGCTGCGCACCCAGGGCCTGCGCACAACCCTGCTCTGGCTCTATGGCCGGGGCGTGCCCAAGCTGACCGGCGTGCCACTGGTGCGCTTCAGCCAGATCACGCCGCAGGTTTTCGTCGGCGGGCAGTACCGGCAGCGCGGCAAGCGCAAGTTGGAGGCGCTCGGCGTCACCGGTGTCGTCAACCTGCGCGCCGAATCCGATGACGCCGCGCGTGGGCTGGCCCTGGCCGAATATTGCCACCTGCCAACGGTAGACGACGACGCGCCCACGCTGGAACATCTGGCCGAGGGCGCGGCCTTCATCGAGCGCGTCACGCGCAATGGCGGCAAGGTCTACATTCACTGCGCGGGTGGGGTGGGCCGCGCCCCGACGCTGGCCGCCGCCTACTTCATCACCCAGGGCATGACTCTCGACGAGGCTCTCGCGCTGATCAAGCAGACGCGCCCCTTCATTCGCATCATGCCCCCGCAGATGGCGCAGCTCAAGCGGTTCGAGGCGCAGCAGCGCCAGGGATAACCCTCATGCGTCCCTTAGCCGTCACGATGGATGTGCGCGACGCGCGACGCCCGGCGGATTACCTGCGCCAGGCTTACGTGGCGTTTCTGCAAGGACTGGGGATTGCGCCAGTGCTGGTGCCCAAGGTGCTGAGCGATTCCGCCGCCTATGTGACGGCGCTCGGCGTAGCCGGCGTCGTGCTGACCGGCGGCGGCGACGTGGCCCCGGCGCGCTACGGCCAGCCCAACGGAGGTTCGCGCGGCATCTCAGCGCAGCGCGACGCGACCGAGTGGGCCTTGCTGGACCTGGCCCTGGCGCGCGGGCTGCCCGTGCTGGGCATCTGTCGCGGCTTGCAGGTGATCAACCTCTATTTCGGCGGCGGGCTGATCCAGGACTTGCCCGCGCACGGCGCGCGGTTCCTGGCCCACGAGTCCGACGAGCCGCACGAGGTGACGCTTGTCCATCCCCTCCTGCGCCGCCTGTTGGGGACGGAGACGCTGCGCACCAACACACACCATCACCAGGGCGTCACCGCCACTGAACTGGCCCCCGACCTGCTCCCGTTCGCTGTGTGCGCCGACGGTGTGATCGAAGGGCTGCTGCACCCAACGGTGCCTGTGCTGGCCGTGCAGTGGCACCCGGAACGCCCAACCCCGTCCGCCGAGCACGACCGGCGGCTGTTCGCGCATTTTCTGGCGGGCGGGCGCGGGCTGGGCGGTTAGCTGGCCCGCTTGAGCGGCGGCGCGGCCCCGTCCGGCTGGGGCAGCGGGTACGGCTGGTCGAACAAGGGCGGCAGTCCCCAGGCGGCGCGCGCCTGCGTGCAGCGCGCCAGGTCCTCCGCTGTGAAGCGCAACCCTTCGCCCGTCCACTCGACGCCGAACTCGCGGCAGGGCGAAGGCCGCCCCTCGTAGATGGCGCAGCGCACCCCACGCCCGATCTCGCCGATCAGTGCGGCGCAGCGCGGGTGCGCCTGGTTGGTGCCCTTCATGCAGCTCAACACCGGGGTCAGGTCTTCTGCCAGGTCGGGGGGCACGGTGCCGCCGCGCGATGGGTCGGCCTCAGTCCAGTAGAACGACACGCGGAAATGGGCGCAACACGCCCCGCAGCGCAGGCACGGGTTGCTGGCGGGTTGAAGTCCGGCGACCGGTGTCATGGTCAGGGGTTGAGATTCTTGCGCGCTCATGATCATCCACGCAGCAGCTACGGTGAGCGGTCGGGTTGGGTTGGGTCAGGCGGCGTTTGGGTGCGCCGCTGCCACGCGCGCGGAAGCAGGTCGTCAGAAGAAAGTGAACAGCGTAGGGTCGGGCATAGTCCCTGCGCGGAGCGCATCCGCGCACGCTGAGGGGGACATCGCAGTTCGTCCAGATCATACGACACCTGCTGGATGGATGGCAAACCCTCACCTCGCGCTGGTCCACGAACGAGTTGTCAGGCAATTGTGAAAGGCCCCCATCCCCCGGCCCCTTCCCCCAGCAAAGCCAGGGGAAGGGGAGAGCGGCTTGCCAGATCGTCCCCCCTCTAGCTTCGCTGGAGGGGGGATTGAGGGGGGAGGCGTTCAGCGAGCATTCCCGAACTTCCCCTGGCGACAAGTTGTTCGTGGACCTCTTCGCGGCGTGGGACAGCGCCCTTGCTCAGCGGCGTTCTATGCAAAACGCACGAGGGCGCATCCGGCGCGCTGCGGTACACTGGATCGCCGTCAAGGTGCCATCTGTTCACCCTAGAGGAACAGTCATGCTTTCCCGGCGCGCGGAGTTCTGGGGCGGCGTGCGCGCCCAACTGCCCATCCTGCTCGGCACGATGCCCTTCGGCATGATCTACGGCATCGCTGCCACTAACGCCGGGCTGCCGGTCGAGGTGGCGCTGGGCATGTCGCTGATCGTCTTCGCCGGATCGTCGCAGTTCGTCGCAGCGGAACTGTTCGCGGGCGGGACGCCAGGTGCGATCATCGTGCTGACCACCTTCGTCGTCAACCTGCGCCACATGCTCTACAGCGCCTCGCTCGCGCCCTATCTTCGTCACCTGGGCCGCGCCTGGAAGTACCTGCTCGCCTTCCTGCTCACCGACGAAGCCTACGCCGTCTCCATCACTCACTACGAGGCGAACGCCACCGCACCTGCGCGCGGGACGGCGCGTCACTGGTACACGCTGGGCGCGGGCATCACCCTGTGGGTGACATGGCAGATCAGCACGGCGGCGGGCGTATTGCTCGGCGCGCAGGTGCCGCCCAGTTGGGGGCTGGACTTCACCCTGGCGCTGACTTTCATCGCCCTGCTCGTTCCCACGCTCAAAGACCGTCCGACTGTGCTCGCCGCGCTGGTAGCGGGGATCGCGGCTCTGGCCGGGCGCGGGCTGCCCTACAACCTGGGGCTGATCGTCGCGGTGCTGGCCGGGATCGCCGCCGGAGTTGGGGCGGAGCGGGCGGGCTGGGCCGCGCCCTGTGGCGCGCCAGCGTCGCCGGCGGAGCGCACGCCATGACCACCTGGCTGACGATCCTGGGCATGGTCGCCGTGACCTACAGCGTCCGCCTGTCGGTCATCGCCCTGCTGGGCGACGCCGCGCTGTCGCCCGCCGTGCGCTGTGCCCTGCGCTACGTGCCCCCGGCGGCGCTGTCGGCGATTGTCTTCCCGGCGGTGTTCATGCCGGGCAGCTCGCTCGACCTGTCGCCGGGCAATACACACCTGGTCGCCGGAGCGGTAGCGGCGGTCGTCGCCTGGCGCGCGCGCAGCACCGTGCTGTCCATCGCCGTTGGCATGATTGCGTTGTGGGTGCTTGGGACATAAGAACCTCACCCCCTGGCCTCGCTGCGCTCGGC
>CAYNHD010000234.1:0-6598 GCA_964396775.1 uncultured Thermoflexus sp.
GGCCGGGGGATAGGGGCGTTCTGGCAATCGCCCAACAACTTGTTCGTGGACCCCCTCGCAGACCACCATTGCCATAGCCGCTCGCGTGCGCTATAGTGGGCGGTAGATCTGAGCGCACGCTAAGAAGCAGAAACCGGTGACCGCACCTACCGCTTACGACCCAACCTATGCTGACGGTGAGATTCTCAGCGGCGTTCCGCAGCCCACGATTCACCCTGGGCGCTCGTTCCTGCGCGAGCTGGTCGAGACGGCGCTGCTCATCGCCGCCATCTACGCTTTCGTCAACCTGGCGACGGCGCGCTTTGTCGTGGACGGCAACTCGATGCTGCCCAACTTCAACAGCGACCAGTTCATCATCGTCAGCCGCCTGTCGTATATCGTCGGCGAGCCGCAGCGTGGCGATGTCGTCGTCTTCCATTACCCGTTGCAGTCCGACCGCGACTTCATCAAGCGCGTCATCGGGCTGCCTGGCGAGACGGTGACCATTCTCGAAGGGCGCACCTACATCAACGGCAAGCTGATCGAAGAGCCGTACATCCAGAACTTCTGCCGCGCCAAGTCGTGCGACGGCGAATGGGTCGTCGGCCCCGACCAGGTTTTCGTGCTCGGCGACAACCGGGGTTCCAGCAAGGATTCGCAGGACTTCGGCCCGGTGGATCGCAAGTACATCGTCGGGCGGGCCTTCGTGCGCTACTGGCCGCCGTCGGATTGGGGCATCATCCAGCACTGGGATTACGATGGGAACGGGGCACCGCTGCCGACCATGACGCCAACCAGCCCGCCGACCAGCACCCCCGATGCCCTGGCGACGCCGGAGCCTGGCGCGTCCCCGGTGGGGCCGTTCTAGGCCAGCGGGCGCAGCGCGTGAACGAGGCAACACCACCCATGTCTGACACCTGCCCGGCCTGCCTGGTGGGCCGGATGAGGCTGACCACCACAACTTATGTACAGGTCTACGACGGGACGCTGATCCACGCCCCGAACACGGCGGCCTGGCAATGCGACACCTGCGGCGAGACGTATTTCGCCGACGCCACCCTGCGGCGCATCGAGGCGCTGATCGGCACGGGCGGCCTGCCGCCTAACCGCTACGAGCCTGCACCGCGCGAGTCGCTGCTACCGCCGGGCGACGCCCCCGCTTCCCGCGACGAGTCGCCGCCGGATGTACTTGGCTCGCGGTCTGAGTAGATGCGGCGCGATCCAACCACAACACAGCAAAGGGTACGCGATCAATGGGCATCAATCTCTGGCACAAACTCCCCCCAGGGCCGGACATCCCGAACAGTGTCTACTGCATCGTCGAGATTCCGAAGGGCAGCCGCAACAAGTACGAGTACAGCAAGATCGCCGGCGTGATCAAGCTCGACCGCGTGCTGTACAGCCCCATGCACTACCCCAGCGACTACGGGCTGATCCCGCAGACTTTCGCCGAAGACGGCGACCCGCTCGACATCCTGGTGATGGTCAGCGAGCCGAGCTTCGCCGGCTGTGTGATCGAGGCGCGGCCCATCGCCATCTTCCACATGACCGATCGGGGCGACCCGGACGACAAGATTCTGGCCGTGCCCGCCACCGATCCGCTGTTCGACGACTACCGCGACATCGGCGACGTGCCGCGCCATTTCCTCAACGAAGTGGCCCACTTCTTCAAGACGTACAAAGAGCTGCAGGGCATTGAGGTCACGCCCATCGGCTGGGAGAACGCTGAGAAAGCGCGCGAGGTCATCCAGCAGGCCATCGAGGCCTACAAGCGCAAGTTCCCGCCAGAGATGGTGTAGGACGAGCCTCACCGCCGAGGCGCAGAGGGCACAGAGAAAGAGACTTCCGAAGTTTTGGAAACTTCGGAAGTCTGAACGCGCGGCGTCCGAGGGGGGTGTGGCCATACGCCCCTACGGGCGCAGCAGAGCAGCCCCTCGACCTGACCGGTTTTGCACGCACCCCTCACGGCTTCAGGGTGCACAACGCCTGGCGGATTTCGCCAAGATGGTAGGCCGTATGAGCGACGATGGCGATGGCCCCGCCGATCTGGGCATCGCTCGACCAGGCCGGCGTGTCCCGGATCAGGTCCAGGATGCGATTGTAGCTGGCGCGCAGTTCGTCCTGAATCGCCTGCCATTCTTCAGGCGTCACGCGGTTCACTGTGCGCCAGATTTCGCCCCAGTCCACCTTCGGATAGCTGGACTCGCGAAGACCCTTTTCGATGACGTCCAGGTAGAAGGCCACATGCTTGACTTGAGCGGCCAGAGTGGCGCACTTGCCGCCTACCGGGATGGAGGCCTCGCTCGCCGAGATGCCAGCAAGCGTTTCGAAGAGCGAGGTGTTCTTGTCGAGAAAAGCACCGTGCACGGTGTCGAAGGCCTCGTCAAGCAACATGAGAAGGGCTTTGGTGAAATGCTCGGACTGAATGGTGCTCATAGCTGTAGACCTCCTTCCACAACCTGGAAATACGCCAGCAGAGTCAATCGCTGGCACGTGCGACTGGCGCGACTGCAAAGCGATTCAAGCGCCCCGCCCCGCGCCCCCTAGCTCTCCCCCACCGTCACCGTAACCTCGCGCGTCTCGCCGGCCAGGTTGCTCACCGTCAGCGTCACCGTGTCGCCGGGCAGGGTGTATTTCTCCAGGTAGAGCGTCAGATCGTCGCGGGTGTGCACCGCCTCGCCGTTGATCGCCAGGATGATGTCGCCGCCGACAAAGTACCTCCTGAAGCCCTGCTGCCGCGCCTCGGCAGCCTGCAACCCGGCCTGCCCCGCCGGGCCGTTCGCGTCGAGCGCCACGATCAGCAGGCCGTGCTGCGGCCCCTCAGCGGCGGGGCGCACCTCGTAGCCCAGCTCGCGCACCTGCACGCGCAGCGACGGGTGCCGGTAGCGACCATAGGCGATCAGGTCGGGCACCACGCGCTGCACGGCGCTGATCGGCACAGCGAAGCCGATCCCCACCGATCCGCCGGAAGGTGAGGTGATCGCCGTGTTCACGCCGATCACTTGCCCGCGCGAGTTGAGCAGCGGCCCGCCGGAGTTGCCGGGGTTGATCGCGGCGTCGGTCTGGATGGCATTGCCGACCAGCGAGCCGCTCTCCGATTCGATGGTGCGGTCGAGTGCGCTGATCACGCCGGTGGTCAGCGTGCGATCCAGGCCGAAGGGGTTGCCGATGGCCAGCACGCGCTGCCCCACGCGCAGCGTTTCGGCGCTGCCCAGCGGCAAGGGAGGCACAGGCAACTGCGCCGGGTCCACGTGCAGCACGGCCAGGTCGTAGTAGGCGTCGGTGCCCACCACGTCGGCAGGCAGCACCGTGCCGTCGGCCAGCACAATCTCGATCTCCTGCGCATCTTCGACCACGTGATTGTTGGTGACGATGTGCCCCTGCGTGTCGTAGACGAAGCCGGAGCCGGTGCCCTCCTGCGGCACGACGCCGCGCCAGAAGTCCCACACCTCGGTGCGGCTGGTGATGTGCAGCACGGACGGCCCGGCACTCTCGTAGATATAGGCGACGACGGCCTCTTCCGCGTCCAGCAGGGTCAGGGCTTCGGCGGGCGGCAGGGCCAGGGTCGGCGGTGGGACAGGCGTCGCTTCCTGCGACCAACTGGTGCCGGTGGGGGTACCCACCAGCAACCCGACGACGAAGCCCAGCCCGATCAGGGCAGCGCTCAGCGGCAGCAGATGCGGGTGGCGCATGGCGGCGTCCTTTCGCTCTCATACGTGCTTGCTGCGGCCCGACTCTAGCGCGCGTTGGACCGGGGCGCGAGTCAGTGGTGCGTGGGGTGCGCGCAGAAGTCGTCAGGGACTCGCTGGACGCGACGGCATTGACCTCACCCCCGCGCGGCGCTGGCGCGCCGCGCGGGGGTGAGGTAAACCGCCGCTCGCAACCCGTAGGGGCGTTGTTCTGTGCTGTGCCCAGCCCCAAAACAGACTTCAGAAGTCTGCGGAGACTTCCGAAGTCCTGCGGGGAAGGCACCGTGCCCGCCGAGCAAAGTCCCCCTCTAGCTCGACTGGAGAGGGGGATCGAGGGGGTGAGGCGCGCGGCCCAAGACCAGACTTCCGAAGTTTCCGAAAACTTCGGAAGTCTCCATGTGCGTCTGGCGCAGGCAGGGCCGCGTGGTATGCTTGGGGCGTTCGGTGTCTCCACAGGGAGAAATCGCATGGGCCACGCTGCCGCTGCCATGAGAGAGTCCGCGCCGGTGTTCGTCGTCGGCTATATGCGCTCCGGCACCACGCTGCTGCACAGCATCCTGGCCGCGCATCCCGACGTGTTCAGCAGCGCCTACGAGACCAAGTACTTCGAGTACTTCGCGCTGTTCCGCCACCTCTACCCCGACCCGCGTGACGAGGCCGCCCGCGCCAGTCTAATGCAGACCATTGCCGACATCATCCTCAACGGCAACATCCGCCCCGTCCGGCGCGCCGCGCCCGGCTACTGCCCGGCGGAGCCGCCCTTGCCTCCCGCCGAGATTGCGGCGTTGGTGGCCGCGACGCGGCCCGATCCGGCCTACGGCGCGATCTACCGCCAGGTGTTCGACCACCTGGCAGCGCGGGCGGGCAAGCGCCGCTGGATCGAGAAGACGCCGCAGCACACCTACTTCATAGACGCGATCAAGGCGGCCATGCCCGACGCGCTGTTCGTGGAGATCGTGCGCGACCCGCGCGACGTACTGGCGTCCAAGAAGCGGTACAAAGAGGTGGTCAGCACGTCGCGGAAGTTCAGCGAGGAGGAGCGCGCTTACCTGGCCGTGCAGCGCGTCTACGATCCCTTCTGGGATGCGCTGGCCTGGCGCATGGCCGCCCGCGCTGTGCGCCAGGCGGAAGCGCGCTGGCGCGACAGCCTGTTCACTGTGCGCTACGAGGGACTGGTCGCCGCGCCGGAGGAGACACTGCGCGCCGTGTGCGACTTTCTGGCGCTGCCCTTCGACGCGGCCATGCTCGACGTGAAATGGGTGAGCACAGGCGAGGGCGTGCGCGAGGACGTGCGCGGCTTCCAGACCGACCTGCTGGGCCGCTGGCGGTCGGCGCTACGCCCGGCGGAGGTGAGCATCGCGCAGATGCTCGCCGCACCGTACATGCCCGTCTTCGGCTATGCGCGGGCGCCGGTCGGCTGGCGCGCCCGAATCGGGCTGATCCCGCTGCTGGCCCGCAGCGGCGGCGAGTTCTTCGCGCGGCTGTACCGGCGCTGGCGGATGGGCGGCGTGCCGTTCATGATGGCGACGCTGGCCAACTACCGCCGCGAGCTGGGCAAGCTGCTGCGACGGCGTTGAGGAGGGTGAAGAACGCGCCCCTCCGCCACTGGGAAACCGTTTGAGAAGTTGTTGCCCCCCACCCCAAACCCCTCCCCCACAGGGAGTGAGAGGCTTACGGGTGCGCTTTTCTCCCTTCCCTCGTGGTGGGGGAAGGGCCGGGATGGGGTGCAACGGCAGGCGCACCAGTTCTCAAACGGTCACTGAACCTATCCACGCACCAGGGAGCAAAAACGCCCGGCTCCGGGATCGCATGGGAGGCGAAGCCCGGAGCCAGGAAGATGTCGCGCGCCGGCCAGTGCGCGGCCCGGCAGCGTCGCGCCGCCGGAAGTGTGGCAAAGCAGCGGGAGCGGCTACACGAAGCGCGCCGCCGCCATCCCCCCCACAGCGATGATCTCCAGCAGGATGCTGATTCGCCCGTGCAGCGCGTTGCGCTCGCCCAGGGCGCCCATCTCGGCTACCTGGGCTTCGGTGGGCGTGCCGCCCTGCGCCTCGATCTGCCGGGCGAGGCTGCCCATCTTGTCGAAGCCCGGCCCCGTTTGCGCGGCGCCGTGCCCAAAAGCAAGTATCCCGGCCACGCTGCCAATGCTGAGCACGACCCCCGCGCTAGCCGACATCCAGTCACTGTTGAAGTGATCGGAGACCCGGTAGTACAACCACAGGCCAGATAGCGTCGTCAGCAGCGAAGAGACGAGCATGACCTTACCGAAGCGCGATTTGGCGGTGAAGCTTTGCATGAAGCGCCCGCCCTCTGCGCCCATCTGCTGGACGAGAGGAATGAGCACCAGCATCATGAAGAAGCCCGCGCCGACCCAGGCGATGCCGGCGAAGATATGGACGAGACGTAGAACCACCATCAGAGTGTCCATCGTGTTGTGTCTTCCCCCTTGTGTGTTGCCAGGTCTACAAACCAAGCATGTACGCGATCAGATCGGCCACGTCCTGCTGAGAGAGCTTGTCGGCGTATTGGCTGTACATGACGTTCGAGTAACCGCGCACGAGATGTCTGGCCGGGCGCAGGATGCTGTAGAACGAGTATTCCTCGGCGGACTGACCCTTGACGCGCGTGCCAGCCGCCTGGCCATAACCGTCCAGAGGGGGCCGGACGAAGAGGAGCCGTCGGCGCTGTGGCAAGCGGAGCAGGCAGGCGTGCCGCCGATAGTCTGGGTGAAGAGCGCCGCGCCACGCCCGGCATCGCCAGCGGGCAGATCGTCGAGGGCATAGGGCAGGTCCTTTGGTGCGCAGCCCCCCAGGGCCACTGCTACCAGCGCCGCCAGACCCACGTGCCAGATCGGGGGAAGTTTCATATTCTGAATTCAGCTATTATAATGATTGTTATTGTATTATAATTTCCTATGCTGAGTTGTCAAGGCC
>CAYNHD010000235.1:0-6532 GCA_964396775.1 uncultured Thermoflexus sp.
TGCGGGGGAAGGGCCGGGGATGGGGGTAAAGATACCTCTCAAACGGCCTCTGAGATGGGTAAAGTGATGGCGTGTGTGAACTTAGCCCCACCCCTAAATCCCCTCCCCACGTAGTGGAGAGGGGACTTAATAGCGGCCTGACTCCCCCTCTCCACGTGGTGGAGAGGGGGCTGAGGGGTGAGGCCAGATGTGAGATGTTCGCCTGTCTTCGCGTTCGCTCAACACACGTCTGCCCCTGAACTCGTGAGGCGAAAGGGCTGAGGAATGGGGGGTGACACGGCAGCTAACACCAACTCTATTTCTGCCGAAATTGATATGCCACTTACAACGGCACTTTGCAGAGAATCTCCCCGCTGCGTAGGATCAAGGTGGTGCTGAACCGGTAAGGCCCCTGATCGCAGCGTCCCCCAGGTGAGAAGCTGCCCCCTCAGGTCGCCTTTGCGAACGGTATGCGCCAGAGGAGAGAGGTATGGCTCAGGCAGAGACTGGCTTATCGGACCGGGTTGAGCGGTACATCGAGGCGCTGCGCCGCATGCAGCGCGGCGACTTCTCCGGCGCAGCGTTGGCCGTCTCCACCAATGGCGAGGTAGACCCGCTTGCCCAGGCGTTGGGGGCGCTGGCCCACACCCTGGCCGGGCGCGCGCGCGAAACCGAGCGTTTCGACCGCCTCATTCAGCGGGTGAATGCGGGCCTGCTGCTGGACGAAATCCTGGAGAGCGTCTACGACGACTTCCGCGACCTCATCCCCTATGAGCGCCTCGGCCTGGCACTGCTAGACCCCGACGGCCAGACAGTACGCGCGCGCTGGGCCAGGATTGACGGCGGGCAGATTCACTTGCGGCGGGGGTACGCCGCGCCCCTGGCGGGCAGCAGTCTACAGACGATCATCGAGACGGGCCAGCCGCGCATCCTCAACGACCTGCCGGAATACCTGCGCCACAAGCCTGAGTCCGAGTCCACGCGCCTGATCGTGGCCGAAGGGATGCGCGCCTCGCTGACCTGCCCACTGATCGCCAACGGCGCACCGGTCGGCTTCCTGTTTTTTTCCAGCACCAGGGCAGGCGCTTACCGTGACGCGCACGTTGAGACGTTCATGCGTGTCGCCGGGCACCTGTCGGTGATTGTCGAGCGGGGACGGCTGGCGAGTGAGTTGGCCGAGCAGAAGCGCGCCGTAGAGCGCCAGAACCGCGAACTGAGCCAACTGAACGAGCATAAGAACACGTTCCTGGGCATCGCCACGCACGACTTGCGCAGCCCGCTCAGCCTGTTTGAGATGGCGACTTCCATGCTGCTTGACGCGGACGCAGGCATTAGCGACGAAGAGCGCCTGATCCTGCTGCGCGACATGGAGCGCCAGGCCCGGCATATGCTGAGCCTGATTGACGAGCTACTCGATGTGACGGCCATCGAATCCGGCCATCTGCGCCTGGAACTGATGCCCCTCTCCCTGGGGTCGTTCCTGGCCGAGGCGGTTGAGCGCCACCAGAACATGGCCCGGCCTAAGGGCACACGCGTGATTCTGTCTCTGGCTGGCGAAGAGGGCACCGTGCGCGCCGACCCGGTGCGGCTGCGCCAGGTGCTGGACAACCTGATCTCTAATGCGGTCAAGTATTCTCCGGCGGGCAGCATCATCCAGGTGAGCGCCGCGCGAGAAGCCAGCGCGTGGCGGATCAGCGTCACGGACCAGGGGCCGGGCATTCTGCCCGAAGACCGCGCGCGGCTGTTTCAGGCGTTTGCCCGCCTGTCGGCGCACCCCACCGGCGGCGAGCGCAGCACTGGGCTGGGGTTGGCGATCACGCGGCGCGTGGTAGAGGCGCACGGCGGGGAGATCGGCGTGGAGTCGGTGCCGGGCCAGGGGGCCACCTTCTGGTTCACGCTGCCCCACTGAGCGGGAGCACAGTGCCAGGCAGGGGCGTATGGCGATACGCCCCTACCCAGTCCATCACTCACCCAGCCGGGCCAGCCACGCCTCTAGCTCGGCGCGCGTGGGCGCAGCGGTCGCGCCGCCCACCTGCGTCACCGACAGCCCCCCGCAGATGTTGGCGTAGCGCGCGCACCGTTCCAGCGGCGCGCCCTCGACTACATAGCCCAGCATGAACCCGGCGTTGAAGCAGTCGCCAGCCCCGGTCGTGTCCACCGCCGGCCCGGCGTTGACCGCCGGCGCGTGGGTGATCTTTCCGCCCGTGCCAATCCACGCGCCGTTGGCCCCGTCCTTGACCACGACGATCTTCGTCCACTCCATCAACTGCTGCAGCGCGCTCTCGACGGCGCTCGTCCCGCTGACCAGCAGGGCCTCGCGCGCGTTGGGGATGAACACGTCCACCAGCCCCAGCAGCCGCTGCCAGGTGCACGCTTGAGCCAGGTTGGGCACGTCCTGGCAATCCATCGAGACGGTCGCCCCGTGCGCCCGCGCCTCGGCGACGAGCGGCGTGACGCGCTCCAGCGCGAACATCGCCCCCAGGTGCAGGTGGCGGAAATCGCAGCGGCGCATGGCGGCCAGCCAGTGCGCGTCGAGGTCAACCGGCGGGGGGTCGGCGTAGCTGACGAAGGCCCGCTCGCCCTGGAAAGGGATAGATGTCGTGATCCGTCGGTAGGGGCGATCCACGTCTGCGGCCAGGGCCAGGTCAATGCCCTCCGCGACGGCCAGGCGGCGCACGTGCTGGCTGTAGTCGTCATTGCCGAAGCAGGCCGCCCAGCCCACGCGCACCCCCAGGCGGCGCAGCGAGATCGCCGTGATGAACATCGCCCCGCCGGTGGCGATGATCCCCGTGCCGTAGACCTCACGGCCCAGCATGGGGAACTCCGGCAGGCCGGTGTAGATCAGGTCGTAGAAGTAGTCGCCGGGCAGGAAAACGTCATATTCCACGTAGATTGCTCCCAAAAGCTCACCGCAGAGGCGCAGAGGACGCAGAGAAAACCTGAGAACCACGCTTCTCTTCTTAGTCTTTCCTCTGCGCTCTCTGCGTCTCAGCGGTTCGCCTGTTTTTGCCCCGCCCTAACGCTTGACGCCGCCCATCGCAATCCCGGCGATGAAGTAACGCTGCAACGCCAGGAACAAGACCAGCATGGGCACCGTCGCCAGGAACGATCCCATCATCAGCAGATTGTACGGCGTGCGCCGCTCCCCTTGCAGCAGGGCGATGCCGATGGTCACCACGCGCGTGTCCGGCGAGTTGGAGACGACCAGCGGGTACAGGAAGTCATTCCACGCCGCCTGCACAGTGATCACGGCGAAGGCGGCCAGCGCCGGCACCGATAGCGGCAGCGTGACATGCCACAACACGCGCAGCGGGTTCGCCCCGTCAATGATCGCCGCCTCCTCGATCTCAGTCGGGATTTGCAGGAACGCCTGGCGCAGCAGAAACAGGGCGAAGGCACTGAACGTGCCGGGCACGATGAGCGCTTTGAATGTGTTCAGCCAGCCCAGCTTGCGGATGAGCATGAACTCCGGGATCAGGATCGCCTGGAAGGGCACCATCAGCAGGGCCAGGCACAGGGCGAAGATCACGCCGCGCCCAGGGAACCTGAAGCGGGCGAAGCCGTAAGCGGCCAGCGAGCAGGTGACCAGTTGCCCCAACGTGCGCCCGACGGTCACGATGGCCGAGTTGAGCAGATAGCGGTTGAAGTGCGGCGACGTGCTGTACAGCGCGTCCAGGTTCTGGCGGCAGACAGGATTCTCCGGCAGGAAGGTCACCGGCACCCTGTTCAGCTCGACCGACGGCTTGCAGGCAGTGGAGGCCATCCACAGGAAAGGCAGCACCATGATCAACGCCCCGGCCAGCAGGATCGCGTAGCAGAAGACCTGGATCGGGATGGACAGGTCGTGCGATGACTGTACGCGCCGCCGCAGCATTCGCCACATCTAGCCCTCCTCTGCTTCGTAGTACACCCAGTAGCGCTGGATGGTCAACTGGAACACGGTCACGAACAGGATGAGCGCGAACAGCACCAGAGCGATAGCCGAGGCGTAGCCGAACTCGGAATGGGTGAAGGCGCGCCGGTAGAGGAAGTAGGTGAGAGTCGTGGCGCTGCCGCTCACCCCGCCGGGCACGGTGCGCAGAGTCATGATGTAGACCTGGTCGAAAATCTGGAAGCTGTTGATGACCGCCAGCACCACCACCAGGAACGTCGTCGGCGAGAGCATGGGCAGCGTCACGTGGCGGAAGCGCCCCCACCGCCCGGCCCCGTCAATGCGCGCCGCCTCATATAGCTCGCCGGGAATGGACTGCAGGCCGGCCAGGAAGATGATCATGTCGAAACCCAGCCGCTGCCAGATGGCCACGGCAGCGATCGGGATCAGCACCAGGCCCGGCTCGACCAGCCACTTGGTCTCGCCCAGGCCCACCGGCTCCAGCAGCCGGCTGACGATGCCGTAGCGCGGCTGCAGGATGCTCGTCCACACCACCGAGGCCGCCACCGTCGAGGTGACAACGGGCAGGAAATAGGCCGTACGCAGCAGGTTGCGCCCGCGCAGGGGCAGGTTGAGCAGCACGGCCACGCCCAGGGCCAGCAGCACCTCCAGCGGCACGGCCAGCGCGATCAGCTTGAGCGTGTTGGTCAGCGCCTGGGCGAACTTGTCGTCGCTGATCAGGCGCTCGAAGTTGTCCAGCCCCACGAAGCGCGGCGGTTTGATCGCGTTCCATTCCTGCACCGAGGTCGAGAAGGCCATCAGCACAGGGATGCCGAAGAAGAAGAACAGGCCGAGCGTGTTGGGGGCGATCAGGGCCAGGCCCCACAGCGCCTTGCGCCGGCTGAGGGGGGTGGAACCCAGCGCGTTCAGCGCGCGGGCAGCCAACGTGCGCGGGCGAGACTCAGTGATCATGCCAGGAAAGAAGCCGGGGAGCAGGTCGCTCCCGCTCCCCGGCGGTCACGGTACGGCCCGCGCTGCTACTGCAGCTCGGCGTTGATGGCGTCGCACGTCTCGGCGACGGCATCTTCCACGCTCATGCCCAGGTCGAAGATTTTCACGACCAGCTCGCTGTTCATCACGTCCCAGATTTCGTCGAAGGGCGTGACGCCCTGCGAGTCAACGGTCGCGTCCACGAATGCCTGGATGTTGACCGCCGTCTCGCCGAAGGAGTCGATCCACATCTGCTGGATGGCCGGCGATGGGTTGGCCGGGGCCACCGAGCCGCCCTCGGCGAAGAACTTCTGCCCCTCGTCACTGGCCAGGTAGAGGATCAGGTTGGCCGCCAGGTCGGGGTTGGCCGTGCGCGCCGAGGCGACATAGCCCACGGCGTGCACGATCGAGCGGCTGCGCCCCGTCTCCGGGTGCTTGGGGAGCTGCACGATGTCCCAGTTGAAGGTCAGGTCCGACAGCGCCTGGGGCAGCATCCACGAGCCACCGGCGACCATGGCCAGCTTGCCCGAGGCGAAGAGGTTGAATGCGTCATTGGGCGAGGCGCCGCCCGCCTCTGAGACGGTGGGCATGTAGCCAGCGTCGAGCAGGCCCTTGAGGAAGTTGAGCGCCTCCAGACTGCCGGGGTTGTCCAGCGTGCAGTCGGTGCGCGCCGCGTCCACGACAGGAGTCTCGCCCGTCGCGGCGATCCAGTTCGGGTAACCGGCCTGGTACTCGGCGTAGACCGCAGCGCCCCAGACACCGGCATCCGGGTCAGTCAGCGCAGCGGCGTACTCGGCGAAGTCGTCCCACGTCCAGTCGGCGGTCGGGTAGGCCAGGCCAGCGGCGTCGAACATGTCCTTGTTGTAGAAGATAGCAATGGTATCCCAGTTGACCGGCGCGGCGTAGAGGTCGCCGGCCTCGCCCCAGCGGTAGGGATCGATCAGGCCGCTGCCCCAGATCGTGGTGTCCACGCCAAACTCATCCCAGTAGGGCTGCAGGTTGAGCACCACGTCGTTGTCGGCATAGAAGAAGAAGAACGGCTGCGACATGTTGAACACGTCGGGCAGTTCACCGCCGGCGGCGTTGGTCTTCAGCAGGTCCCAGTAATTCGCCCAGGTCTGCACCTGGATGTCCACCTCAGCGCCAGGGCAGTACTCGGCCTTCCACGCCTCAATGGAATCGCCGATGATGGCCGCCCATGCCTCGTCCCAGACCCACATGGTCAGCTTGCCCGGCTCCTCGCAGGGCAGCGGCTTGATGACCGGTTCTTCCTGAGCGTGGGCGGGCAGGGCCAGCACCAGCGACAACAACACAACGAGCAAGAGTGTCACTTTCCGTGTGTTCATCGCAAATCTCCTTTGGCCTCAACAAACTTGTCAAGATGCACGGCGTTGGCGCACGACGCCCGGTTCGCGCTCTGCCGGGCGGGTGCGCGCGTTCTGTCCGTCTCCATTATAGGCCATGTTAGCGGTTTGCACAGGGAGTGCGGCGCAGGGGAGTCCACGAACAACCTGTTGCTAAGAGAAGTTCAGGAACGCTCACTGAACGCCTCCCCCCTCAGTCCCCCCTCCAGCCGAGCTAGAGGGGGGATGATCTGGCAGGCGGTTCTCCCCTTCCCCTGGCTTTGCTGGGGGAAGGGGCCGGGGGATAGGGGCATTCTGACGATTGCCCAACAACTTGTTCGTGGACCCG
>CAYNHD010000236.1:0-6435 GCA_964396775.1 uncultured Thermoflexus sp.
GGGCCGGGGGATAGGGGCATTCTGACGATTGCCCAACAACTTGTTCGTGGACCCGCTGCCAGACTCGCCCCTCACCCCTGCCAGGAAATGTGCTACAATGGCGCGGACTTTGCGCCCGACCCGCTCACTTCGGTCAAGGAGTGTTGACCGTGCACCTGCTCCCCCCCGAACTCGCATCCCTGATCCGCGCCGGCATCACAGCGGCGCAAGATGCCGGCGACCTGCCGCCGTTTGACCCCCCGGCGACGATTCCCGTCCAGCGCAGCAGCAAGCCAGAGCTGGGCGACTACGCCAGCCCGGTCGCCCTGCAACTGGCCAGGCTCGCCCGGCGCAGGCCACTCGAAGTCGCCGAGAGCATCGCCCGCCACATGCCGCCCGCGCCGTTCGTCGCCGCTGTCGAGGTCGCCCCGCCGGGCTTCCTCAACATCCGCCTGGACGAATCCTGGTTGCTGGCGCAGATTGACGCGATCATCGCGGCGGGCGATGAGGTCTTCGCGCTGGACGTCGGACGCGGCGAGCGCGCCCAGGTCGAGTGCGTCAGCGCCAACCCGACCGGCCCGCTCACCGTCGGCCATACGCGCAACGGGGTGATCGGCAGCACAATGGCCAACATCCTGGCCGCGCTCGGCTACGACGTGCAGATGGAGTACTACTTCAACAACGCGGGCCGCCAGATGCGCATCCTCGGCCAGAGCCTGCAGGCACGCTATTTGCAGGCGCTCGGCCTGCCCGCTGCATTGCCCGCCGAGGGTTACCAGGGCGAGTACCTGGTGGAGGTTGCGCGCCAGTTGGTGGCGACGCACGGCGATGCCCTGCGCGACGAGCCGTGGGAACGCTTCAAGCTGGAAGCGGAGCGAGCCATGTTCGCCTGGATCGAGCGCAGCCTGGCCCTGATCAACATCCGCTTCGACACCTTCTTCAACGAGAACAGCCTCTACGAAGACGGCAGCGTGTGGCGCACGCTGGAGGCGCTCGAAGCGCGCGGGCATGTCTACCGGGCGGTCGTGCGCGAGGGGGCTGGCGACGAGGAGCGGGCCAAGCTGTCGCCGGACGCCAAAGAAGCGGTCTGGTTCCGCGCCACGACCTTCGGCGACGAGGAAGACCGCGTGCTGGTCAAGTCCACTGGCGAGCCGACCTACGTCCTGCCGGACATCGCCTACCACGTCAACAAGCTGCAGCGCGGCTTTGACTATCTGATCAACGTGCTGGGCGCGGATCACATCGTCGAGGCACAGACGGTCGCGCGTGGCCTGTCCGCCCTCGGCTACGACCCGGAGCCGGTGCACGTGGTGATCTACCAGTTCGTGACGCTCATCGAGGGCGGCGAGCAGCGCAAGATGAGCACGCGGCGCGGCGAATTTGTCACCCAGGACGACCTCGTGGCGGACGTGGGGGCCGACGTGGTGCGCTATTTCATCCTGGCGCGCAGCCCCAACAGCCATCTGGAATTTGACCTCGACCTGGCCCGCAAGCACGCCAACGAGAACCCGGTCTACTACATCCAGAACGCGCACGTGCGCTGCGCGGGCATCTTCCGCCAGGCGGCGGAGCGCGGCCTGAGCGCGGACAGCGCCGACCTGAGCCTGCTCGGCGAGCAGGAGCGCGCCTTCGTGCGCAAGATGTTGGAGGTGCCCGAAGTGCTGGTGCAGTGCTATGAGGAGCTGGCCCCGCACAAGCTGGCCTTCTATGCGCTTGACCTGGCGCGGCTATTCCACCCGATGTACGACGAGGTGCGCGTGCTGCACGGAGACGTGCCCGAAGACCTGGCGCGGGCGCGGCTGCGGCTCTACGGGGCAGCGCGCGTCGTCTTCAAGCGCCTGTTGACGGTGATGGGCATGTCCGCGCCGGATGTGATGTAGAGCGATCAGTGATCAGTCGTCAGTGGTCAGCGGGCGGTCTGAGGCAAGGGGGATCGGTTGTCGGTAATCAGCGGACGGTCAGGGGCACAGAGAACCGCCATACTGACAACTGAAAACCGATCACTGACATCCAATAACCAATCACCAACCACCAATAACCAACCACCATCTACCAGGGAGACGCAACGCTCATGGGCCTGAAACCCGACCACTGGATACGCAAGATGGCGCTGGAACACGGCATGATCGAGCCGTTTGTAGACCATCAGGTGCGCGACGGCGTGATCAGCTACGGCGTGTCGTCCTACGGCTACGACATCCGCATCGCCGACGAATTCAAAATTTTCACCAACGTCTACAATACGGTCGTTGACCCCAAGCACTTCGACCCGCGCTCGATGGTGGACTTTAAGGGCGAGGAGTGCATCATCCCGCCCAACTCGTTCCTGCTGGCGCGCACCATCGAGTACTTCCGCATTCCGCGCAAGGTGCTGACCATCTGCCTGGGAAAATCCTCTTACGCGCGTTGCTTCAGTGGTGATACGCGCGTCGCCCTGGCGGATGGCACAGCGCCCACCCTTGAAGACATGGCTCGTCGCCACGAAGACGGGGAGATGTTCTGGGGATACAGCGTGGGGCCGCATGGCCGGATCATCGTGTCCTGGCTTGACACGCCACGTTACATTGGCCGGGATACCCTGCTGGCAGTCACACTCGACAGCGGCGTGGTCATTCATTGCACCCCTGATCACGAGTTTGTCACCCGCGACGGTTGCCTGGAGGCCGCCGCCAATCTGCGCCCAGGGGACAGCCTGATGCCCCTTTACAGGCACCTGTGGCGCGGCTACGAGATGGTCTATCAGCCGTTGAACGGGCACGCATTCCCCACACACCGGCTGGCTGATGAGTGGAATGTCCGCAATGGCCTGTATGCTGATGAGCCTGGAACGCATCGCCACCACGTTGATCGCAACCGCCGCAACAACATGCCCTGGAATCTGACACGGATGCCAGCCAGCGAGTACATCCAACTGCATAACGCCAGCACTTACGGGGAAGACTTCGACCCTGAGGAGCACAGCCGCGCCATCCGCAGCGCCTTCGAACGCCTGGGCCAGGACCCGGAATGGCGAGCGCGCATTTCTCAGGCACAGAGTGAGCGGGCACAGCGTTTCTGGCACGACCCGGCCTACGCCGAAATCCGCGCCGCATTGATCGAACAGCGCCTGCAAAGCTGGACTGATGAGCGCCGCGCCCGACAGAGCGCCGCCCTAAAAGCCTATTATGATGACGACGCCGTTCGTGAGCTTCGCAGCCAGCTCTCCAGGGAAGCCTGGGCGCGCGATGACGGCACTCGCCGCGAGCGCCAGCGCGAGATCGCTCGTGGAATCCGGCTGCGTGACGAGATCACCGCTGATGTTGTGCGCGCCGCGCTCGACCAGACCGGATCGGTGCGGGGCGCTGCCCGGCTGCTGAACTGCGACCGGGCTGTATTTCGCCGGTTTCCTGACCTGATTGCGGAATTCAGGGGCAATCGTCGAGAAAGCGTCAATCACAAAGTCCAGAGCATCAAAGAACTGCCGGGCGACCATGACGTGTATTGCCTGACAGTGCCGGAGGCGGGGAATTTCGCATTGGAAGCCGGCGTCTTCGTGCGGAATTGCGGCTTGATCGTGAACGTGACCCCGTTTGAGCCTGAATGGGAGGGCTTCGTCACGCTGGAAATCAGCAACACCACACCGCTGCCCGCCAAAGTGTACGCCAACGAGGGCATCGCCCAGGTGCTTTTCTTCGAGGCAGACGAGGAGTGCGAGATTTCCTACGCCGATAAGAAGGGCAAATACCAGGGCCAGCAGACCATCGTGCTGCCCAAGTTGTGAACAGGTCATCGTCAGCCTGTGCACAGGGGATGTGACCGCCTGAACAGGTTATCCACCAGGTTATTGACCGGTTATTGACAGGCCGGCTGCCGGGCGCTCTGCCTGACCGCCGGCCTGTTGCGTCACACGATGCCGGACTCCATCTGTGCGCCCCTTCCAGGCAGTTATTGACAGGTTATCCACGGGCGCGCACTGCCTCCCCTTCCTCAGAAACCGTTTGAAAAGGTCTGCAACCCCACCCTAAATCCCTCCCCGCAGGCGGGGAGGGACTTCAAGAGCAGTCCTTTCTCCCTTCCCTCGCCTGCGGGGGAAGGACCGGGGATGGGGGTAAAGATACCTCTCAAACGGCCTCTCACTGCTTCCTAGTCAACCGTGTTAACTGGCACAGCGCAGGCCCGCTATCGCCGAGCCAAGTCTTGTGTATAATGGGAAAAGGGTATGGTACGGTCCTGGAAACCGCGCCCGCACACGGCGAGCGAGCGACACGCCATGCAGCGCAAGAAGGAAGACCCCTCCGTGTCCCCAACAGCCCCCAATACCAGCCAAACGCCCGCGTCCCAGCGGAGAGCGCGCCTGGCGGCCTTCACCGCCGGCGTCCTGACTTCGCTCATCCTGGTCGCCTATGTGCTGGCGGGCGGCCCTGGCGAACGGCTCGTGCAGTGGGTGGCGCTCGTCCCGGCGCTGATCGGGCTGTTCGCGCTGTGCCAGGGGCGACTCGCGCGCAACACCAGCGCCGACGCCCAGCTTGCCGAGCGGGTCAAAGAGCTGGAGATTCTCAGCCGCATTGACCGCGAGCTGAACTACACCCTCAGCGTCAATCGCATCCTCAACCTGTCCGTTGACTGGCTGCTGCGCTTCACCAACAGCGACGCGGCGGCGGTCGCCCTGGTTGAGGGGGAGACGCAGACGCTGCAATATGTTGCAGGGTACGGCTACTCACCGCAGGCCTGGGAGCGGCTCAGCGACGAGCCGTGGCCGATCAGCCGGGGAATTGCCGGGCGCGTGGCGCAAACGGGCGTCCCGGAGAACGTGGCGGACACAAGCCAGGACCCGGACTATGTGGAGGCGCTGCCCGGCGCGCGATCCCAGCTTGCCGTGCCGGTCACGCGCCAGGATCGCGTCATCGCCGTGATCCGCTGCGAAAGCCGGACGCCCGGCGCGTTCAGCGCCGAGAATCTGGAGTTCGCCGTGCGCCTGGCCTCGCGCGCCGCTGCCGCCATTGACAACGCCAATCTGCTGGACGCCATGCAGCGCGAGCGCCAGAAGCTGGAAGTGATCCTGCGCAGTACCGCCGACGCCGTGATCGTGGTGGATCATGAGGGGCGGCTGGTGCTGGTCAACCAGGCGGCGCTGGCTGCGTTCCACCTGCCGCCCAGGGAGCAATACAGCGGGCGGGCCTTCGCCGAGGTCTTCGGCGAGTCGGGCCTCGTCGAGTTACTCGACCGGGCGCGCTCTGGCGAGTCGGGGCCGGTCAGCGAGCTGGTGCTGCCCGAAGGCAAGACCATGCACGCCAGCGTCGCCCACCTGCCAGAAGTCGGCTGGTCTATCGTGATGCACGATATCACCCCTTACAAAGAAACCGACAAGCTCAAGAACGAGCTACTGGCGACAACTTCTCACGACCTGAAGAATCCCCTGAGCACCATCCTGGGCTATGTAGACCTGGTGCAGATGACCAACCCGCTCAACGCCCAGGGCCAGAGCTACATCCGGCGCATTCAGGGAGCGGTGATGCATATGCGCCACCTCATTGACGACCTGCTGGACATGGCGCGCATCGAGAGCGGCATCACTCTGCATTATTCGCAGGTGCATCTCGCCAGTCTGGTCGAGGCGGTAGCCGGCCCCTTCATGCCCCTGCTGCGCGAGAAGAGCATGGCGCTGTCCATTGACATCCCGCCAGACCTCCCTCCCATCCCCGCCGACGAGGGCCGCCTGACTCAGATTCTGGCCAATCTGCTGAGCAACGCGGTCAAGTACACGCCCGCCCAGGGGCGTGTGCAGGTGCGCGCCGACGTGCGCAACGGCATGGTGCGCATCGCCATAGGCGACGATGGCCTGGGCATCAGCCCGGAGGATCAGGCGCACGTCTTCCAGCGATTCTTCCGCGTGCGAGCGCCAGAAACCGAGACTATCGAGGGGACGGGCCTGGGATTGTCCATCGTCAAGAGCCTGGTTGAGGCGCACGGCGGCCAGGTGGGGCTGGAGAGTCAGCTAGGCGAAGGCTCGACCTTCACGGTGATGCTGCCGCTGCGCCCGCCCTCGGCATAGACTTCCGAAGTTTCCGAAAACTTCGGAAGCCTGGCGGGAGCGGCAGGACATTCGCGCTCACCACCTGCCCTGCTTGTCAAGTCTCACCGGGTCGCTCGCCCGCGTCCTCAGCCGGTTCCCACTGCGCTCCATCGGGGGCGTCGAGCGCGGCCAGGCTCAGCAGCAGGCGGCTGCGCGCCGCGTAGTAGACCACATACGGCGCGCCGACGCGCATCGGCACGTCAGCGGGCGCGACATACGGCGCAAACGAATAGTCGCCGATGATATACGAGAAGGGCAGCTCAGGGCGGTGCCCTTCGGTGATGCGAATCTGGAGCGGCCCGCGCGCGAAGCGCACCGGCTGGCGCATGAACGCTTCCGGCAGAAAAGTGAGCGCATTCACGCCCACCAGCCCGGCGAATATCACCACAAACAGCGCCCCCAGG
>CAYNHD010000237.1:0-6397 GCA_964396775.1 uncultured Thermoflexus sp.
TTGCGGTGAACGCCAAGCACGCGGCTCGGCGTGATTTGGCCAGCATCATCGAGAGTCGTAGCGACTGAGTCGAACGGCCCTAGCTGACCATGGTGAGCGTCTACCCATTCCCTGATGGTCGTCAGGCGGCCATCTATGATCACCTCAGCATCCGCGGTGAGGCAGGCCGTCATCGGGTTTTCCATGATCGAGTACATGGACACCTTCTGCACGGTGCCATGCGAGCCGATGCTGGCGTACTCGTTGGTGCCCTGCCAGTAGCCCTTGACCGGGTCCAGTAGCTGGCCGAGCTTGATCGGCTGGTTGGGGCCGGTGGGGTTGATGCTGAACGATGCCTTGCAGTCCAGCCAGTTGTACGCGCCGCACAGCCCCAGCCGTTCGGGGCTGACGATGCAGACGTGATCTGGGGCGAAGGACTGGCAGTTCTTGACGATCACGCCGTTGACCACGTAGTTGTGCGTGTGCTCGACGCTGAAGTTGTAGACGCGCTCGACGTGGCTGGGGACGGAGACGACCTCGCTGACTTTCTGGAAGCGCACGTCGGCTTGCGTCCAGGCCCGCAGCGCGGCGTAGTCCGCGTCTTCTGCTGGAACGATGTCGCTCAGCGCATCCAGTACAGCGGCGAGCTTGGCCTTGCTGGGGCGTGTCTCGCCCTTGCGCCAGCTCAGCAACGTCTTGCCGTCTACTGGCAAGCGGGAGACAGGGATGGGATAGCGTTCCACCAGGGCCGCCAGGTACGTGTGGCACGACAGCGGGATCGCGTCGTTGCGCACGACATGGCCCTCGTCCTGGCGCTGGGTGATCGCGTCCAGGCGGGCGCGCTTGGCCGGGTGGTCTGAGCCAACGCGCTCGCGGAAGCGAAGCGCGTCGCCGTCAGAACTCGTCGCCACCTGGTAGCCGCGTGTGATGGGGCTGATGTAGGACACGATCCCCAGCCGCTTGAGCAGCAGGTGGACGTGGCGCGCTTCTACCTTCGTGCGCGCGGTGAACAGCACCCGCTGGCCTGAAACGTGTCCGTCGCCATCGAACAGCCCGCGCAGGAAGGCCGCCACCAGGTCGGTGGGGAGCGCGGAGATGGCGTAGCCGTTCCATTTCTGTTCCTGGTCAGGCAGGCCGATCCCCAGCCCGTTGAGCAGGCGGCCCAGCAAGGTGTTGCCCGCCACAGCCACCGTGACATCGCGGCGACCCTCGATCACCAGATCGTCCGAACGGCTGGTCTTGGGCGAGTGAGTTTGCTGCGTGGGCGCGCGGCCAAAGACCTGGGTCACGATGTCGTTGAAGCGGCGGACGAGCGTGGGTTCGGTGTTGGTGAACTGGACGAACACGCCGCTGCGTCCCTGGGGGCCGCGCCAGCGCACGCAGCCATCTGCGGCCACCAGGCCAGCCAGATAGAGCAGGTCGGCGTCAAGCTGCGTGCGGTGCAGCACCGCACGCGACTGGAAGCAGCGCAGCGTCCGTTTGACGGCCTCCCAGTCCTGGCCGAGGGCAGCCAGGGCCGTTTTGATCTCGCCAATGGTCAGTCGCTGGTGCGACACCCCCTGGCGCGGGTAGAGCGCGCTGTACAGCCGCCGGTAGGGGATACGGAAGGCATCAGCCGCCTCGCTCAGGCGCGGGTAGCGGGCCAGCGTCCAGGCGCGCAGCTGCTGGTAGAACGCATCATCGGCAACTTTGTAGTCCTCTGGCAGAAAGTCAATGATGGCGGGAGGTTCTCCGCCGGTCTTTTCGAGCGCGGGCAGCGCGTCCAGCACGTAGTCCCCGGCCTGCAGCTTGCCCGCCGCGACCCACATCAACCCTTCTGGCCTGTCCACCAGCACCTTGTGGTTGGCGGTCAGGGTCAGGTCGTTACCATTCTTGAGCCGGATGCACACCAGCTCGCGCGGCGCAGGGTTGATGAACAGCTCGCCCATCGAATGGCTGGTGAGACGATCCTGGGCAAAGGTCATGACCGGGCGCAGGCCGTCGTCCACTGCCTGGTGGATCAGTGTTTCGATGGGCAGGAACGAGCCATCGGCCAGCATGATGTCCTGGTCGGGCGGAACGCACAGCGTGCACGAGTAGAACTCGTCCACCGCCGTGTCGGTGAGGTCGGCCAGGCGCTTGTTGCGGTAGTCGTAGGCCTCGCGCGCCCGCGCCAGCCACTGCTCGATATCGGCTTTGTTCGTGTAGAGCGTCACCTGCACTTTGTCCACAATCGCACCGAAGTCGGCGTGATAGCGGGCGTGCAGAATCTTGCCGAAGTGTTCCAGGTTGAAGCCCTTTTCGGCGGCGGCGTTGGAGATGCGAATCCAGGCGATGTCGCGCTGGCCGATGTGCTGGATGCCGGACGCGCCGTTGATGAAGTAGTGCACCTGGCGCTCCAGCACCGGCTCGAAGTCTTTTTGCATCTGGCGGCCCGCCACCTCGATGACGATGCCCAGGTCCATGTGGCCCTGCGCCTCGATGTCGTCGAAGGTGGGGCCGACGATCTCGACCTTGCCATCCTGCACCTGGTCCATGTCCACCATGCGCAGGTACTCGAAGCAGCGCGAATATTTGCCACCGAACTCGATGCGCATGTCGGCTTTGCGCACCACTTCGCCCTCGAAAGCCGAGCCGTAGGGCACGGGCACGGGCACGTCGGCGACCTTGATCTTCACCCCGCGCACCTCGATGCACTTCTGCACCAGGATTTCGGCGCGCTCCAGGTCGTCTTTGCCCTCGATCTCGTTGAAGGGCATACTGACCACGTGCTCGTAGGTGGTGACGCCCGTCGGCAGGATTTCGGGGATCACCGTGTCGGCGATGACCGGGAAGCCGTAGTTGATGGCGCCCGCCGCCGCCGCATATTTGAGATCGTCCACCTCGCCCAGGGCCAGCACGAAGGCGAACACGCGCTGCTTGTTATACAGCAGGATGTCGCGCGCCTGGCCGGGCTTGATGCCGCCGAAGGTCAGCGCCGAGCGCGTGGCAAAGCCGAGCGCGTAGATGGCGCTGATCGTGTCCGTGCCGAAGGGCACGGTGTAGGTATCGTAGCCTAGCTCGACGCCTTCCTCGATCAACTGGTGAATGATGCTGCGCCCGTTGACGTTGCCGGAGAGGAAGCAGAGGATGTTGCGGCGCTGTAGCTCGCGCACGATCTTGACGGCGACCTCGTTGGACTTGGCCGCGCCGACAATCGCCGCGAAGCCGGGCATACGCCCGTCCACCAGTTGAATACCCCACGAGCGAAGCTGAATGTCGTCAATGGGGCCGTTGAGATGGCCGTCCAGCCCGTTGCCATGCGAGTTGTCGGGGCTGGTGAAGGCGGTGCCGCCCGCCAGTTGGAAACCGGGCATTGGTTCGGGCTGCTGGCCGTAGGCGAAGCGAATGGCCTCAATCGTTTCGGCGGCGAGCAAGGTGGCCATGCCGCTGTCGAGCGTCTCGCCCAGGTAGGGCGTCCACTTCTGGCGCGAGGGGATCGGGTGCAATAGCTCGCGGGCGTGACGCACCGTATCGGTCAGGTCGCCGATCCTGGTCACTTCGCGTCCGGTCATGCCGTAGATCACGGGCAGATAGTAAGCCGTGTTGGGGAAAGCGATGGGCGTATCTGGCCCCTTTTCGGCCAGCGCCTTTTTCAGCATTAGCTCTGCTTCGGTCACCAGCGCGTTCGCCCCGCGAATCGCGCGCGTAGCAATGTATCGGGACATGCGTCGCTCTCCTACTTGGCCGGTACGCCGTAGAGGGCCGCCTGGCGTTCGGCCAGCGGCAACTCTTCCAGTTCCAACATGCGCCGGTCGCCGCTGCGCCCGAAGCGCCCCGCATCATAAGCGGGCAGGTTAAGCGCGGCGCGCTTCTTGTCAATATGCTCCAGCGTGCGGCGAACCATCTCGTCCGGATCGGAGAGGAATTCCAGCTTGCCGCCGTACAGTTCTTCCCAGCCCGCGCTGATATACTCTGCCACCCTGGTGCTGTCGCTCACCCGGTCGGCCATTCCCTCGACGGGGTTTGAGCCGCCCATGATGACATATGCCCCAGAGGCCACGCAGTACGTGGCAATCGAGAGCGCCTTTTCGCTCATCCACTCCGGGGCCAGGCCGACGGCGGGAATCTGGTCAATGTCGTCGCCCAGGCCGCCATCGGCGACCATCTGCGTCAGCACGGTCAGGATGCGGCTGTTGTCCACGCACGACCCCATGTGCAGCACCGGCGGGATGCCGACCGTCTCGCAGATTTCGCGCAGGCCCGGCCCCACCTGGTCCAGCCCGGCCTCGCCGAGCAGCAGGCCCATCTTGGCGCTGGCGATGGCCCCGCAGCCGGTCTCCACCACCAGCACGTCCTGGCGCAGCAGTTCGCGCGTGACGTAGGTGTGCAGGTAGTCGTGCTTGCTGCGCGGGTTGTTGCAGCCGACGATGGCGGCCACGCCGCGAATGCGCCCGGCCATGATGGCGTCGTTGAGCGGGCGGAAGGAGGCGCGGTAGCTGCCGCCGAGCATGTAGTTGATGTACTCGTGCGAGAAGCCGGGGATCAGGTTTTCGCGCACGTCTGGAATCTGTGTCTCGCCCCGGTTCTTAAAGTTGTCAATCGCCTCGCGCAGGATTTGTTTGGCGATGGTCAGCGCCTTGTGTTCGTCGAACTCGATGTGCGTCGCGCCGGTGATGCGCACCTTCGGCGAGGTGGTGATGATCTTGGTGTGGAAGTTGGTCGCCAGCTTGACCAGCGCCTGCATGATGCACTGCACGTCCACGACCATCGCCTCGACCGCACCGGTGAGGATGGCCAGTTCCTGCTGCAGGAAGTTGCCCGCCGCCGGAATGCCCTGGCGCATCAGGATTTCGTTGGCCGTGCAGCAGATGCCAGACAGATTGACGCCCTTCGCGCCCGCTTTGCGCGCGTAGGCGATGATTTCGGGGTCTTGCGAGGCGGCGACGATCATCTGGCTGAGCGTCGGCTCGTGGCCGTGCACGATCACGTTCACCATGTCGTCTTTCAGCACACCCAGGTTGGCCTGGCCCAGGATGGGCGCCGGCGTGCCGAAGAGGATGTCCGAGATGTCGGTGGCGATGATGCTGCCGCCCCAGCCGTCGGAGAGCGCCGTGCGCACGGCGTGCTCCAGGATGTGCTCCGGGTCCTGGTCGTCGCCGATGTGCGTGCGGTGCAGCGCCTCCACCACTTCGCGGTCAATGCCGCGCGGCACCACGCGCCGCTCCTGCCAGAGCTTCTGGCGCTTCTTGGGCGCGCGGATGACCGGGGCTACGGTGCCGTTTTGCTGGCCGAACTGGGCGATATACAGGTCGGCCAGGTCGTTGGCGATCTCCTCCGGGGCGCGGCCCTCGATGGGAATGTCGTACTTCGCCGCGACGGTGCGCAGCTTGGCCACGTCGCGGATGACGTAGCCCTCGGCCTGGCCGTTGGCCACCGCCTTGAGCGTGAAGGCCATGTCGCGCCCGTGATCGGAGTGGGCGGCAGCGCCGGCAGCGATGGCGCGGATGAGGTTGCGCGCCTGGATCGTGTCCAGCGTCGCGCCGCACACGCCGGTCTGCCCCTCTTTGGTCAGCCGGCACGGCCCCATGCCACACAGCTTGCAGCACATGCCCGCCCCGCCAATGTTGCAGGGCACCATGTCGGAGGCGCGGGTGAAGGCTGTGCCCAGGCCAAGCTGGTCGGCGCGGATCAGCATCTGCCGGGCGGCGGGGTCAATGCTCAGTTCTTCGGGGCTGCGTTTCTCTTTTGCCATGGTTAATCCCCTTCTTCATCGGTGATCTTCAAGGGACCCATGCCCGGACACGGCCACAGGGGACGCCCACCGTAGGCCACCCGCTGCGCAAAGCCGACGGTCTGCCCGGTGTGGGCGTAGGCGGCGGTGTGGCGGAAGTAGACGTTGGGATCGTCGGAGTGATAAGCCGCTTTGTCCGACTCAGCGGGCACCGCGAGCGGCTCCAGATAACTCGCTTCGCCCAGGTGCGCGCGAATGCGCCCGGCGTCTAGCTGCGCGGGATCGAACGTCACTTCGACCACCTGGAACGCGCTGCTGGCGTAGATCGCCGTGACGCCCGGCAGCTCAGCGAGGAGTTGGCGGACGGCCAGCACGTGGTGGTCTGCGTACAGGGCAGGGAGTTCCAGGGTGAGTTTTTCCATGTGACAGCTCTCTTCGACCCTCCACAACTTGCTAGGAACGATGGTGGGTAGTCTTGTAAGCGCGATTGCAGTGTCTGCGAATTATTTATAATAATATTCTTTATAACTAATCAATCGCTTAAAGCCACCCATAGCCTTCATAATGGGCTAAAACCAGGCCAGTATGCAGTGAAGACCATCACCTATCTTTCTTGCGTTTGTCACAATCAGCGCCTCAGGCGGGGGCAAGAGCGCGTTTGGCAAGAGTTCTTGTTCCCCTCATCCCCCGGCCCCTTCTCCCTCCAGGGGGAGAAGGGGAGCAAGG
>CAYNHD010000238.1:0-6388 GCA_964396775.1 uncultured Thermoflexus sp.
CCCCTCTCCGCGTGTGGAGAGGGGATTTAGGGGTGAGGTAAATCGTAGCGCAGGTCTTTCCACATGGTCTCTGAGAGACCATGTGAGAAGTTGCTTCCCTCGCTCCAAACCCCTCCCCCACAAGAAGGGAGGGGCCTACCAGCTGAGCTTTTCTCCCTTCCCCCCTCGTGGGGGAAGGGGCGGCGATGGGAGCAACGGCAGGCGCACGACTTCTCAAACGGCCTCATGTGTAGGTCAGGTAGGCAGTGGCCACACATCTCCTGTTGGCCGTCACCCGGAGCCAGTGCGCGCTATATCCGTTCAGAAACTCATGGTGCTCATAGCCGCCAGCCGGTACGTCGAAGTGACCATAAGTTCTCCAGCTTCCATTGCCCAGGAAGTCCACTTCGACGCGGAACCTGACAGTCTCATCTGCCGCGTGGGTCAGATGCAACACTTTCTTGTCAAAACCCGTCATCAGGTACGGGTCGCTCGGCACATCCGGCTCAACTTGAGCTTCCCACCAGGGGCCGCCCCAGCCGGACGGCTTGCCGAACTGCCAGAGGTCGTCAGTCTTGCCCAGCCACAGGCCGGATTGCGGCTCGCCCGCCAGATGGTTGGCCCCGTGATGCGCGCTGGCGTTATCCGATCCGAGCACCAACAGCCCGCGATACGAACAGAAATCACTCATCACCCAGAGGTGGGTCGAGATCGGACGGATGCCCCACACATGATTGTCATAGGCCCAGGGGGATAGCTCGTAGAACATGCCGTGACAATCCATCAGGAAACGCTCGTGCTCCACCTCCCGGATGCGGGGCCATTCAGTCTGCCACATGTGATCGAACGTATGGCTGGCTTTGGGTAGGCGGTATTTGCGCCACCGCTTGTCCTGATCCGTGTAGACCATCAGGATTGCCGAGGCTTTGTCCCACCCCGTCGCGAAGATAGTCCCGCTGAAGGTGCCGCGACCGGTCACCTCAACGAAGGGGGCGCGCTCCAGAATCGTCCATGTCTTGCCGTCCCACTCTGCCAGGCGTCCAGCATTCTCGACGCCGCTGAAATCACGCTCATCGTAGCTGTTGTTCGCCACCACCACCCGTCCATAGTTGGTGTAGCCAGCCTTGAAATGCGCGTACTCGTGGGACGGCACGCCTAGCTCTGCCACCAGGTCGAAAAGGAAAGTCGCCTCCAGTGTGTTAACATCCAGCTCGAAGAACTCGCCCTCCATGCCCAGCATGTAGACCTTATTGGCAGGATCGGTCAGGTGTTGCATGGTGCCGCACAGCCGCACATCCAGCAGGCTCTCAATCGTCCGCACGTCGCCGTGCGCGTCAACGATGTGCGGACCGATGATCATCCGGTTCGTTTCCCAATGCACAAAGCGGTTGGTGTAGGTTCCGACCTGACTGGCGGGGTGCCTGGTCATTGTCAGGTCCTCGTCAATGACATAAAGCCCAGTGCCTACGCCGCTGTTCGCTTTGTGCGACACGTAGGTGATCGCCCACAGCTTGCCCGCCCAGACCATCAAAGCGCCCACGCCGCATTCGCTGCGCGGCGGGCCAAGCTCCGCGCTCATGGCCAGCCGAGGCAACACACCGCTGATGTTCAAAGGTTTCTTGCCCATAGGATCAACCAGGTTCCTCTCGCGTCAGATGCAAATGCCCTATGCACATTCGGCTAGCGGGGGGCGCGGGCACCTCACGCAGTGACTCGCGCCCGTCACCCCGCGCAGGAGCCGGTTACATTGTTCAGGACCCAGTGCAGGCAGCCTGCGCTTCGCCGCTCAGCCCTTGAGCGCGCCCTGCGTCAACCCTTCAACCATGTAGCGGCTGAGGAAGATGAACAGGATCAGAATCGGCAGCGAGGCAATCATCGAGGCAGACATCATGCCTGACCAGTCGTATTCAAATTCCCCGATGAAGCTGATGGCAATGCCAACAGGCAGGGTGCGCATCTCGTCGCGCGTTGTCAGGATCAGCGCCATGAGAAAGTCGTCCCAAGACATCAGGAAGGCGTAGATGCCCACCGCCAGGATTCCAGGGCGCGCCAGCGGCATGATGATCTGAAACAGCGTGCGATTGCGGCCCGCGCCGTCAATATAAGCGGCTTCCTCTAGCTCGCGCGGGATGCCGTCGAAGAACGCCTTCAAGAACCAGATGGCGAATGGCAGACAGATCGTCAGATGAGCAAGCACCAGCCCGGTCAGACTGTTGATCAGGCCGTACCCTCTGAAGAATTCAAACAGCGAGATCAGGATGGCGACCAGCGGAAACATCTGCACCGAGAGAATGCCGGTCATTGCGACCTGACGGCCCAGGAAGCGATAACGAGAGAAGGAATAGCCTGCCATCACTCCCATGACGATACACAGTACGATCGTCGAACCGGACACAATGAGGCTGTTCTTGTAGTACGTCAGAAACTCCGTCTGGCCCACCACACGCGAGTAGTTAGAGAAGTCCAGGTTCACAGACGGCAGGATACGCGGCGGCATCGCCGTGATCTCCGAGTTGGTGCGCAGAGACCCCAGCACAATCCAGTAGATGGGAAACAGCATCACCGCCAGCAGCGCCAGGAGGAGGATATACCGGGCAGTCAGCGTCATCGCTCTACGTTTGCGTGTCATCTGGCCTTCCCTGTACGCGACTACTCGATTTCGCTGCGGCTGTTCAGCCAGTTGAACACGAGTGTGATAAGGATCAGTACGATAAGCCAGATGACGCCAATCGCCGCTCCTTTCCCCATGTCGAAGCGGCGAAACGCTTCCATGTGGGTAGCCAGCGCGAGGGTCATCGTGCGCTTGAGCGGTCCTCCGGCGGTGAGATTGTAGATCAGCGTGAACATCTGGAAGTTGCGAATGATAGCCAGCAGCAAGCTTGTGTAGATGATCGGCGCCAGAAATGGCAGCTTGATGTGCCTGAAGACACGAATGGCGTTGGCCCCGTCAATGCGCGCCGCCTCAACTAGCTCGACAGGGATCGTCTGCAAGCCGGCCACAAGCATCACCAGGACAATCGGAAGCTGGCGCCAAACACTGACGATGATCACCGCTGGCATCGCCAGCTTTGGGTTCTGTACCCACTGAGTGTTGCGATCCATGACGCCAAGCACGTCCAGAATGTGATTGACAAGCCCGTACTCCGGCTGAAACAGCAACAACCAGACCAGAGCGGTGACAACAGAGGGAATCGTCCAGGGCATCAAGAAAAGGCTGCGGAAGGCGTTCCTGGTTGGCAGATCGTTGCCAATCAGCAGCGCGATCACCATAGCCAGCACAAACTGCAGGACGACCACGGCAGTGACAAAGATCAGCGTGTTCTCAAAATAGAGTTGAATCTCGCCGGACTCGTAAAGGTCAATGTAGTTCTCGAAGTTGTTCCAGGCCGGATCGTTGCGCGTGCGCAGCGTGTAATCCTGGAAGCTGAGCTTGACCGCATTGACGATGGGGCCAAACATAACCAGCACCAAGACGAGGAGCGCTGGCAGCAAGAGAAACCAGGCAAACAGGACATCCGCCTGCCTGCGTGTTACCAGGCTGAAGGGCGACCCGTGCGACCGGTCTTTTCGGAAGGCCAAAGGCAAGCGATTCACAACATGCTCCTGCTCGCGTCTTTGTCAGACACCTCACATCCTGCCTGACCAGACTGCCAGTAGGTTGACTGCCTGCGCAGTGTGACCACCTGTGCGGGAATGCTCTACCCCCGAATTCTGAGCAAGTCCGGGGGCAGAGCGTTTCGCCGTGCTGACTATTGCCCGTAGAGATCTTTGATTTCTGTCTGAAGCTCCTGGACGACCTGAGCCGGATCCTCATTATTGAGGGCCACGCGCTGGTTCGCCACTGCGACGGCTTCCATCGCAGCGAGGAAGGCCGAGTCTTTCGCGGGCATTGCCCGGGCAGGGCCTTGAACCGCCTGGATGAAGACATCCAGGAATGAGGCTTCCTCGCGGCTGAAGAACTCGATCTCCGACGAGGACTTGCGCACGGGCAGCTTGTTGGAGCCGTAGTCGTTGTAGATCGTCAGCCCATCGGGGCCGGTCAGGTAGTCAATGAACATCGCCGCCTCTTCCTTATACGGCGTGTCCTCATAGATGACCAGCATATGGTAGATCGTGACCGTCGGCGCGGGCACGCCTTCTTCCATGCCTGGGATCAGGACGATCTCATACGCATTGCGGAATTCCTCGCCGCGTGGGCTGAGGTTCGCAAAGGTCTGCACCATCTGCTCGATATCCCAGTGGAAAGCGATTCGTCCCTGGGCGAACAGCTCGCGCAGGTTGCGGATTTCGAGGCCCGACGGACTCACCCCGTCGTTGAACAACTGCTGAACCTGCGTGAAGGCGGCAACTGTCTCCGGGCTGTCGAGCACGATGTTTCCCGCTTCGTCCTGAAACTCCCCACCGAAAGCCCAGATGAAAGGCAACAGGAAGTAACCGGCACCTACCAGCGGTTGGCTGGAGACGCCCAGGCCGTAGATCTGGCCTCCGTCAGCCGCCGTTCCCAGCGCGGTGACGGCGTAGGCCATCTCGATCATCTCGTCCCATGTCTTGGGGGGTTCGCTGTAGCCGGCCTGCTCAAGCAGCTCCATGTTGACGTACATGGCTATCGGGCTGGGGGCCCAGGGAACCGCCATCATGTCGCCGTCAATCGTCATGGCGTCCAGGATGCCCTCAACATAGTCATCCTGGTTGGGGAGGAGGTCCTGCAGCGGCGTCAGCACACCCGCGTCGTTCAGCGGTGCGACCCATGTGACGTGGGCCATGCTCACATCCGGCGCGTCACCACCGAGCGACCGCGTGAGCAGCGTTTCCAGGGACTGGTTGAAGGGCACGGGTTGGTTGTCAATCTTGATGTTCGGGTGGCGGGCCTCGAAGTCAGCGATCATGGCTTCGAGGTCGTCCGCCGTGGCTTCCTCGGCGCCGATCCAGTTGACGAACTCCAGGGTCACGGTGTCCTGCGCCTGGGTTGGAATGGCGGCGAGAGTCACAAAGACCAACACGAGGACGAGAAGTACTCTTGGCTTGAACATGTGGGGCTCCTTTCAGAAAAGATTGCGCTCCTTGAGCAGGCGAACCTGACGGACTACGAGCCTTGTGTATCTCTTCTAAGCCTTACGCCGTGTTGACTCACGGACGACCAACTCCGTTGGGATTGTTAACAGCCAATGCCGCCCATCGGGATCATCGAGCATCATGAGCAGTCGCCGGGCTGCCATCCACCCCATCAACTCCGTATCGAAACGGATCGTCGTCAGGGGAGGATCAGTGAATTGTGCGATCTCATAGTCGTGATAACCGACCACCGCTACATCCTGGGGTATCCTCAGTCCGCGTTCTTTGAGCGCGCGCAACCCACCCATCGCCATTACATCATGGCCATAGATGATCGCATCCACATCGGGCACATTCGCCACGAGGAGAAGAGTCTGTGTATAGCCGGATTCAAGATCGAAATCACGGGATGAGACAACCTGAGACGGTGAGTACGCAAGGCCATGCTGCTGTATGCCTAACAGCAGCCCGCGCATCTTGTCCTCGCTAGTCTTGGTCATCGTGGAGCTGTTCACGAGACCGATTTTGCGGCATCCCTGGGCAGCGAGGTGATGCACTGCCATCTCCACGCCGCGAACGTTGTCCGCCATCACGCAATTTGCCTCAAGTGGAAGGACGTGGGAGCCGGCAATGACGAATGGCACCTCGTTGTCCTGCAAGGCCCGGACGAATTCGGGGGCAACCATCCCGGTAAGCACAAGAACGCCATCGCCGCTAAAGCTTTCAAAGAAGGGAGCCGCGTCTTCTGCCCGCATCAGAAGGTGCCTGATCGACAGGTCAACGTTCGCTGTCTCCAAGCAGGCACGAATGCCGCGTATGGCCAGCTTCTCGAAATCGGCACCTGAGCTGAACTCCGATGTGGTCGGCGCGAAGTCGCCCCGCGCAAGGAGCGTGACAGATTTGCGGGATTGCCGTACGCTGCGAAGGTGATCGAGTGAGTAGTTCAGTTCGGCAACAGCGCGCTGTACATCCAGCCGGGTGGCCTCATTGACATTCGGGTCATTGTTGAGCGCACGCGAGGCGGTCGAGACAGACACATTGGCGTGATGGGCAATTTCGCGGAGAGTCACGCGGCGATTAAGGCGAGTCTTCCTGTCAGACATGGTGAGAGCGCCTCCAACCATTTCTTAAGGATAGTCCCATTTCATGAGACAAGTCAATCAAGTTGCAATTATTGCAACAAGAGATACATTGATATTGCTCAACTAATTGCGCAAAATCGTCTGCTGTGTTTCGCAGTCTGTGGGCATTGGCTATTGCGCCCTTCAGAATCCCTTGCTGCGCAGCGGTCTCCGCCGCCTGACTGGTTTAAAGTTGGCCGGGATTCCGAACCAGGAGTTCCTGTTCTGGATTCTAG
>CAYNHD010000239.1:0-6296 GCA_964396775.1 uncultured Thermoflexus sp.
ATCTTCCTGGCCGGCCCCGACTTCACCGCCCCGCCCTTCACCCCCGACCGCATCGACCGCGTGGCGATCATCGGCCTAGCCGCCGGAACCATCGCCCGCCAGCACGAGACGGTCTATCCGGGCATCCCGATGGACGGCATCGAGATCGATCCGGGGATTGTCGAGGCGGGGCGGCGCACGATGGGCATGACCATGCCCAACCTGAACGTCATCGTCGAGGATGGGCGCTTCGGCCTCACCCGGCTGGACGGCGGCTACACCATGATCGGCGTGGACGCCTACCGCGTCCCTTACGTGCCCTGGCACCTGACCACCGTCGAGTTCTTCCAGGAAGTGCGCGATCACCTGGCCGCGGACGGCGTGCTGATCATCAACGTCGGGCGCACGCAGTCCGACCGCCGCCTGGTCGAGGCGATGACGCGCACGCTGCTGGATGTGTTCCCCACGGTGCACGCGCTGGACGTGCCGGATGCCTACAACACCATCCTGGTTGCCACGCTGCAGCCCACGCGCGCCGAGAACCTGATCGCCAACATCGCCGCCCTGCCGCCGGACGCACACCCCGTCCTGCGCGAGGTGCTCGGCGATGCCTGGAACGCGCTGGTGCCCACCGTCGCCTCGGACGTGCGCTTCACCGATGACCGCGCGCCGGTCGAGATGCTGGTGGACTCGATGGTTGTCGAGTTCCTGCTCGGCGGCGGCATTGACGAACTGGCGAATTGACCGGGACTCGACTTCGGAAGTTTGAGAAACTTCCGAAGTCGATGGGGGCTGGCAGGCCCCTTGAGCGGGCTTTTCACCCCTAGAGCGTGTCATGCACTTTTCAACCCCTATCCCCCGGCCCCTTTCCCCGCAAGCAGGGAAAGGGGAGAAAGTCCCTCCCCGCCAGCGATACTGTTGGCGAAATCCCTCCGCAGGGGCGTATTGCAATACGCCCCTACGAAGCCAGCGGAGAGGGACTACAGGGTGGGGTTAGGGCGCACCATATGTGCCGTGCCCTGCACGCTAGGCATAGCGTGCGGAGTTCATAACAGGCCCTAGCCGGAGGGTAGCGTGCCCACAGACGCCGCGCCACAGACCGCCGCCAGTCCCCTGCCCTGGAACGCGCTGGCCCTGCGCCTGTTGCTGACGCTGGCCCTGCCGCCGCTGCTCGTCCTGACCAGCGTCCGCCTGGTGATGACCGAGTGGTTCGTGCAGATTGAGTATCACCGACCCGGCTTCCCGGCTGATCGCTACGGCTTCAGCCGCGACGAGCGCCTGCACTACGCGCCCTACGCCGTGCGCTACCTGCACAACAATGCCGGAATCAGCTATCTGGGCGACCTGACCTTCGCCGACGGCAGTCCGCTCTTCAATGAGCGGGAGCTACAGCACATGGCCGATGTCAAGACGGTGACGCGCGCCGCCTTCCAGGTGCACCGGGCGCTGCTCGTCGCTTCGGGAGCGAGCGCCCTGCTATTAGCGCGCCGAAAAGCCACGCACCGGGCGCTGTGGCGCGCGCTCGGCGACGGGGGCCTGATCACCATTGCCCTGATTGTCGTCCTGGGAGTGCTGGTCGTCGCCAGTTGGGACCTGTTCTTCGACGGTTTTCACGCGCTGTTCTTCGAGGGGGATACCTGGGTCTTCCGCACCAGCGACACGCTGATCCGGCTCTTCCCGGAGCAGTTCTGGTTCGACGCCGCGCTGACGGTCGCCTTCCTCACTGTCAGCGGCAGCCTGCTGGCGATGCTCGTCGGCTGGCGCATGGAGCGCCGGATGAGCGGGGCGCAGAGCGAAGGGGGACGAGACCTGGCGATCCCGTCCCGCTGAAGCCGCTTTGCCTGCGCCGTCTTCCCGCGCGAATTCTCGCAGGGACGTATGCGATACTCCCCATCAGACTTCCGAAGTTTCCAAAACTTCGGAAGTCTCTTTCTGCGAAACGCTCCTCCCCCTGGCCCCGGCAGAGCCAGAGAGGGGGAAAGCGCCCCAAGTGGTGGTCAAAGTCCCCCTCTCTGGCTCGGCTGGAGAGGGGGATTTAGGGGGAGAGGCATGTGCGGGGCGTATGCGATACGCCCCTACGGATCCCCTTATCAAGCCCCGTACTTCTGCAACCGCTTGGCGTGCGCCAGCGCCAGGGGCATGAGGTCTGCCGCCGGGAACTGGCCCAGCGCGCCGATCAAGCACTCGCGCTCGCCGAACGCCTGCGCCCGGTCGGTCATGTGCGTGGCGGGCGCCCATAGCAGCGTCGGCACCGGGTGCCACGAGTGCGCGCGGTACGTCGCCGGTGTGGAGTGGTCGCCGGTGATGATCAGCACGTCCGGCTTGAGATCGATCAGGGTCGGCAGGGCCGCATCCACGCCCTCGATGACCTTCACTTTGGCGTCGAAGTCGCCGTCCTCGCCCCGGCTGTCCGTGTATTTGACGTGGCAGAAGATGAAGTCGTATTTGTCCCACACACGGGCCACATGGTCGAACTCGTCCTGCGTCGAGTCGTGCGATGAGGTCTGGATGACATCCATCCCCACCAGGCTGGCTACGCCCTTGTACATCGGGTAGACGGCCACGCACGCCGCCTTCAGCTTGTAGACCTCACTGTATTTGGGCAGCCCCGGCTCGCTGGCGAAGCCACGCAGCGTGCACATATTGGCCGGCTCGTGGCCCTTCAGCCGTCTGGCCGCTTCGGCCAGCCACTGGTTGACCAGCGCGGCGGTCTTCTCCGCCTCTGGAGCCAGCGCCCGCGCCGGCAACGGGGCAACACCGGTCTGCTGCGGATCGGTGTCAGCGATAGCGCCATTCAGCCCTTCGCCACGCAGCAGCAGCGCGAAGCGATAGTCCTGGACAACCTGCACGATGGTTTCGACGCCGGGCAGCGTGATCTCGCGCAGGATTTCCACGCGCCTGGCCCCCTCCTCGGTGGGGATGCGCCCGGCGCGCCGGTCGGTGATCAGGCCGTTCTCGTCCACCGTGCAGAAGTTGCCGCGAATGGCCACGTCGCCCGGCTTGACTTCCAGACCAATCCCCGTCGCCTCCAGCACGCCGCGCCCGATCTCGTAGACCAGCGGATCGTAGCCGAAGAGCGCCAGGTGCGCCGGGCCGCTGCCGGGCGCGATCCCTCGCGCCACCGGAATAGTCAGGCCCAGGCTGCCCTCGCGGGCCAGCCGGTCCATGTTCGGCGTATGCGCCGCTTCTAGCTCGGTCGGGCCGCCCTGCTCGCGCGGAAGCCCGCCCAAGCCGTCCATGACCAGCAGCAGAATCTTGCCGCCCTTGTCCAGCGTCAGGCGGCGTGTCAGATCGAAGTTCGCCATTCTCCACACTCCCTCTCGCAGATGCTCAATGCGACCATCGGCGCTAGTTGTAACACGCCAGCGCCCCCTGGCAAAGTGATCGTTGACGACAAAACCCGTGCGCAATGGTATTGTAGAAAGGGAACATTCGGGCTAGAATCCGCCCCCGGATCGCTGAGGTCTGGCGCAGCTTCGGCTGCCGGGTGTGGCCGGCTTAGGTGGGGTGAAGCATCGCCATGCGGCGAAGGCAGCAGGTCATCGTCAAATGGTTGACCCCTGGGTTGCGCGTCAAACGCTGGTTGGTGGTGCTGTTCGTGGGCATTACCGTGCTGGCGCTTGGGCTGGCGCAGGTGATCGTCACCCTGTATCGTGCTGGTGACCTGCCCGACCTGCTGTACATGGCCACGCTGCGTTTTCTGCCCACCTGGGCGCGTGTGTTCGTGTCGGTAGCAGTGGGCCTGGGCGCAACAGGCACCGCCATTTTCCAACTGAATCGCTCCATCCTCGCGCCGTTTACCTACCGCCGCCGCGAGTCGCTCATTGATGTCATGGTGGCGCACCAGCGGCGCGGGCGCGGGCTGAAGGTGGTCGCCATTGGTGGGGGAACCGGTCTGCCTAGCGTGCTGCGCGGCATGAAAGCCTACACCGGCAACCTGACCGCCATCGTGACCGTGGCCGATGACGGCGGCAGCTCTGGCCGGTTGCGGCGCGAGCTAGGGGTGCTGCCCCCCGGCGACCTGCGCAGCAACATCGCTGCTCTGGCCGACGACGAGGACCTGATGACCCACCTGTTCCAGTACCGCTTCGCCAATGGCGGGCTGGAGGGGCACAGCCTGGGCAACTTGCTGCTGACCGCCCTGGCGGACATCACCGGAGGCATGGACAGAGCGGTTGCCGTGACCGAGCGGGTGCTGGCTGTCGAGGGGCGCGTGCTGCCCGCTACGCTCCAGAACAACGTGACCCTGTGGGCGGAGGTGCGCGCCCCTGGCGAGAGTGTATCTCGCCGCGTGGTGGGCGAATCGCAGATCACGCGAACAGGCGGGTGCATTGAGCACGTCTTCCTGGCACCGGATCAGGTGCGCGCCTTTCCCGAAGCTGTGCGCGAAATCCTGGGCGCTGACCTGATCGTGATCGGCCCCGGCAGCCTGTACACCAGCATCCTGCCGACGCTGTTGGTCAGCGGCATCACCGAGGCGGTGCGGGCCAGCAGCGCGCTGTGTGTCTACGTGTGCAATGTTGCCACGCAGCCCGGCGAGACGGACGGCTACACAGCCGCTAACCATGTCGAGGCGCTGGAGCGGCACATCGGGCGTGGGGTGTTTGATGCAGTGCTCAGCAACAACTCCTACCCCAGCAAGAACGCGGGCGAGCACACGCACTACGTGCTCCCCCCACTCGCAACAGACGCGGTGCACTCGCGCTACCAGTGGCACACCGCCGACCTGACCGACAGTGACCGCCCCTGGCGGCACGATCCAACCAAGCTGGCTAAGGCGCTGCTGGCCGTCTTCGACAGCATGACCCAGATAGCGCCTTCCAGGAACGGCCCCGTCGCCCAGGCGCAGCGGGCCGCACTCAAGAACCATCCATCCGACAGCCCGTGAGAGCGGGCGAACAAGGCTCGTATCAGTTCGTGCCATGTTATAGCCATAAGGAGACACCCATGACTGTTCGCGTAGGTATCAACGGCTTCGGTCGCATTGGCCGCCAGGTGCTTAAGGCCATCAACGAACGTTACCCGAACGACCTGGAAGTTGTGGCGTTCAATGACCTGGGCGACCTGCCCACGATGGCCCACCTGCTCAAATACGACTCCAACTATGGCCGCTTCCCCGGCACGGTAGAAGTGACAGACGGCGGCCTGCTGGTCAATGGTAAGCTCATTAAGGCCCTGAGCGAGAAAGACCCCGGCAAGCTGCCCTGGGGTGACCTCGGCGTGGACATTGTGATCGAGGGCACGGGCGTCTTCCGCAGCCTGGAGAAGTGCCAGCCGCACCTTGACGCCGGCGCGAAGAAGGTGATCATCACCGCCCCGTCGAAGGGCGCGGTGCACCTGACCATGGTGGTGGGCGTCAATGACCACATGTACGACCCGGCCAACCATCACATCGTCTCCAACGCCTCGTGCACCACCAACTGCCTGGCTCCGGCGGCCAAAGTCGTCCACGACAAGTTCGTGATCAAGCGTGGCCTGATGACCACCATCCACGCCTACACCAACGACCAGCGGATTCTCGACCTGCCCCACTCAGACCTGCGCCGCGCCCGCGCCGCAGCCATGAGCATGATCCCGACCACCACTGGCGCTGCCAAAGCCGTCGCCCTGGTGATCCCCGATCTCAAGGGCAAGTTCGACGGCCTGGCCGTGCGCGTCCCCACTTCCACCGTGTCGCTGGTGGACTTCGTGGCCGATGTCGAGAAGGAGACCAGCACCGAAGAACTGCACGCCGCCTTCAAGGAAGCGGCGGCAGGCTCGCTGAAGGGCATCCTCGGCTTCGAGGAAGAGCCGCTCGTCTCGATTGACTTCAAGGGCGACGACCGCTCCAGCATCGTGGACGCCGGGGCAACCAGCGTCTTCCAGGGCACGATGGTCAAGGTCATGGCCTGGTACGACAACGAGTGGGGCTACTCGGTGCGCACCGCTGATCTGACCAAGCTGATGGCCGACAAGCTCTAGATCGGGCGCGCGCTGCCCATGTTCGTATGACCACGTAGGGGGCACGGGCCGCAGCGCCCTGCCCCCACACTCTTGTCTGGAGGACTGCACACCCATGAACAAGAAGACCATCCGCGACATTGACCTGGCCGGCAAGCGCGTGCTCGTTCGCGTGGACTTCAACGTGCCGGTCAAAGATGGCGTCGTGACGGACGATACCCGCGTGCGCGCGGCCATCCCCACGCTCAAGTACATCCTGGAGCAGCAACCGCACTACATCGCGCTCATGTCGCACCTGGGCCGCCCCAAAGACGCCCCCGAGCCGGCCTACTCGCTCAGGCCGGTTGTGCCAGTGCTGGCCGGGCTGCTGGGCGTTG
>CAYNHD010000240.1:0-6294 GCA_964396775.1 uncultured Thermoflexus sp.
GCATGGCCCAGGTCAGTCGACCATGACCACCGCGCCGCCTCAAGGGTAAGTCCACACCGCTCGAAGTGGTCGGAATTGTAGCCGAGCGCAGGGGGTTTGTCAATGGTGCGCGCGGGCGGGCACGGCGGCTTTGCCGGTACCAATCCGGCGGCGGGCGGTGGTACAATCTCCATATTGTTCCTTCGTGTGGCCGCGCCATGCGGCCCCTGACCCTGTTGACGGATGCTCACCATGCCTGATGACACCAGGGGCACCTCTACCCCCCTACACGGCTTCACCCTGATCGCCGCGCGCGAGATACCCGAACTGAACACGTCGGCGCGCCTGTGGCGGCACCTCAAGACCGGCGCAGAGCTTCTCTCGCTGGAAAACGACGACGAGAACAAGGTCTTCGGCATCAGCTTTTTCACCCCAACGCCCGATTCGACCGGACTGCCGCATATCATGGAGCACAGCGTGCTCTGCGGCTCGCGCAAGTACCCGGTCAAAGAGCCTTTCGTCGAGTTGCTCAAGGGGTCGTTGCAGACGTTCGTCAATGCGCTGACCTTCCCCGACAAGACCCTATACCCGCTGGCCAGCCAGAACTTGCAGGATTTCTACAACCTGATTGATGTCTACCTGGACGCGGTGTTCTACCCGAACATCACGCCGCACATCTTCCGGCAGGAGGGCTGGCACTACGAGCTAGATGATCCCGCCGCGCCCCTGGCCTACAAGGGCGTTGTCTTCAACGAGATGAAGGGGGCCTATTCCGACCCGGACGATCTGTTGCAGCAGCATATCAAGGCGTCGCTGTTCCCCGACACCATGTACCACGAGGACTCTGGCGGCGATCCACAGGCCATCCCCCAACTCACCTATGAGCAGTTCCGCCGCTATCACGCGACCTACTACCACCCGTCCAACGCGCGCATCTTCTTCTACGGGGACGATCCGCCCGAAGAACGCCTGCGCCTGCTGGACGCCTACCTCAGCGACTTCGAGCCGAGAGCGGTTGAGACAACCATCGCCGTTCAGCCGCGCTTCGCCGCGCCACGCCGGGTGACCGTCCCCTTCGCTGCCAGCGACGACGCGCAGGCGGCGGGCAGACAGGCCCAGGTCGCCGTCAACTGGGCGCTGACCGAGGACAAGTCGCCCGAAACGCTGCTGGCGCTGACCATCCTCCACCACATCCTGATCGGCACGCCAGCCTCACCGCTGCGCAAGGCCCTGATCGACTCCGGGCTGGGCGAAGACCTGGCCGGAACCGGGCTGGAGCTTGACCTGCGCCAGAGCACGTTCTCGACCGGGCTGCGCGGCACCGATGCAGCCCAGGCGGACGCCATTGAGTCGCTGGTGATCTGCACTCTGACCGGGCTGGCGGAGCGCGGCATTGACGCCGAAATGATCGAGGCATCGCTCAACACGGTCGAGTTCGCGCTGCGCGAGAACAACACCGGACGGATGCCGCGCGGCATCGTCCTCGGCTGGCGGGCCATGCAAAGCTGGCTGTACGGCGGCGATCCGCTGGCGGCGCTGGCCTTTGAAGCGCCGCTCAACACCGTCAAGGAGCGGCTGGCGAGCGATCCGCGCCTGTTCGAGTCGTTGATCCAATCCTATCTGCTGGACAACCCGCATCGCACGACAGTCATCCTGACGCCCGATCCGGCGCTCGAAGGGCAACGCGAAGCGGCGGAGCAGGCGCGCCTGGCCGAGATTCGCGCCGGGCTGAGCGATGACGACCTGCGCCGCCTGGTGGAGGAGACGCGCACGCTCAAGCGCATTCAGGAGACGCCAGACACGCCCGAAGCCCTGGCGAAGATCCCCCGCCTGGCGCTGAGCGATCTTGACCGCGAGCAGCCGCGCATCCCCAACGAGGTGCGCGCGTCCGCTCCCGCGCGCGTCCTGTACCACGATCTGTTCACCAACGGCATTCTCTATCTCGATGTGGGCTTCGATCTGCATGCCCTGCCCCAATCCCTGCTGCCCTACGCCCCCCTCTTTGGCCGGGCGCTGCTCGAAATGGGCACCGATGCCGAAGATTATGTGAGCCTGGCCCGCCGCATTGGGCGCAAGACCGGCGGCATCGAGCCAGACAGCTTCGCGCACCAGTCGCGCGCAGACGGCGGCGCGGTCGTCTGGCAATTCCTGCGCGGCAAGGCGACCGTCGCCCACACGCCCGAACTGCTGGCGATCCTGCGCGATGTGCTGCTCACCGCCCGCCTGGACAACCGCGCGCGCTTCCGCCAGATCGTCCTGGAGGAAAAGGCGGCGCAGGAGGCCGGGCTGGTCCCGGCGGGGCACCAGGTGGTCAGGAGCCGGCTGCAAGCCCGCTTCAGCGAGGCGGATTGGGCCGCCGAGCAGATGGGCGGGGTGAGCTATCTCTTCTTCCTGCGCGACCTGGCCCGGCGCGTGGACTCCGACTGGCCCGCCGTGCAGGACGCGCTGGAAACGCTACGCCGCCTGCTGGTGACGCGGGGGGCGCTGCTGGCCAACGTCACCCTGGACGCGCCCAACTGGATGAGCGTGGAGCCGCAGCTTGCTGATTTCCTGGGCACGCTGCCCGCCGCGCCGGTGACGCCCCAGCCGTGGCAGCCTGATTTCCCCGATGGGCACGAGGGGTTGGTCATCCCCGCTCAGGTGAATTACGTGGGCAAGGGCGCCAACCTCTATACGCTGGGCTACGACCTGCACGGCTCGATCATCCCGATCACCAACTTCCTGCGGACGACGTGGCTGTGGGAGCGCGTGCGCGTGCACGGCGGTGCCTATGGCGGATTCTGTACCTTCGACCGGCGCTCTGGCATGTTCAGCTTCCTGTCGTACCGCGACCCGAACCTGCGCCAGACGTTGGAAACCTTCGACCGGGCGGCAGACTACCTGCGCGATCTGGCGCTGTCTGACGACGAATTGACCAAGACGATCATCGGCGCCATCGGCGCGCTGGACGCCTATCTGCTGCCCGACGCGAAGGGTTACCTGGCGCTGCAGCGCCACCTGACCAGCGACACTGACGACGATCTGCAGCAGCTGCGCGACGAAGTGCTGGCGACGACTCCCGCCGACTTTCGCCGCTTCGGGGAGACGCTGGCCGCGCTCAACGAGGCAGGCACCGTTGTTGTGCTGGGGTCGGCGCGGGCCATCGCCGAGGAGAACGAGGCCGGCAGCGGTTGGCTGCGCGTGACACCAGTGCTGTGACGGCAGGCGCGCTTCATTGCCAGGATCAAACCTCACCACAGAGGCGCAGAGGGCGCGGAGAAGAACTGGAAGAGCTTTTCTTGTCTTTCCTCTGCGTCCTCTGCGTCTCAGCGGTTCAGGAAATCTCGCCCCAGTCTGGAATGTACCCTGGGATCGCACAGTCTCGCCGGAATGGGCTGTATCTGGCATAATCGCCTGCCAGCAACGCCAGCCAGGATGATCCGCAGCCCATGCCGCAAAGCAGCGACCACACCATGACCGAACTCCCCGTTTCCGCACGCGCGCCAGCCGCCTGGCGTCCCTATGCCGCCATGTTCCTCGGCGTGATCGCCGTCTCCTTCGCGTCCATCTTCATCCGGCTGGCCCAGGAGGAGTCAGCGCCGTCGCTGGTGTTGGCTGCGGCGCGGCTGAGCGTGGCTACGCTGGTGCTCACGCCGGTCGTGCTGCGCCGCCATCTGGCCGAGCTACGGGCGGTGCGCCGGGCTGATCTGCTGTGGGCAATCGTGTCGGGGACTTTCCTGGGACTGCATTTCGCCACGTGGATCACCTCGCTGGAATACACGGCGGTCGTCAACAGCGTGACGCTGGTGACGACGAGTCCGCTGTGGGTGGCGCTGCTGGCCCCGCTGCTGCTCGGCGAGCGCCTGACCCGCGTCACGATCATCGGGCTGGCGCTGGCCATTGGCGGGGGTGTGCTGGTGGCCGCCAGCGCCGCAGCGGGGGACCCGCCCACCCGCCACGATCCCTGGCTGGGCAACGGGTTGGCGCTGATCGGGGCGGTCGCGGCGGCGGTCTACCTGATCATCGGGCGGCGGCTGCGCGCGCGCTGGGGCCTGCTGGTCTATATCTGGCTGGTTTACGGAGTGGCCGCCATACTCCTGGTCGGAGTCGTGATCGTCTCCGGCGCGCAGGTGGGCGGGCTGCCCGGCACAGCCTACCTGTGGATGATCCTGATGGGCCTGGTGCCCCAACTGATTGGCCACTCGTCGTTCAACTACGCCCTGGGCTATCTGCCCGCTGCTTACGTGAGCCTGGTCATTCTGGGGGAGCCGATTGGCAGCGGCCTGCTGGCGATGACCCTGCTGGAGGAATGGCCGGTGCCGTTGCAGATCGCAGGATCGGCCCTGATACTGGTGGGAATTGGCGTCGCCAGCCGCGAACAACCGGCGGGGCGGGCTGAGGCGCAGGACGCGCCCGCCCTGCTTGACGGCTGAGTCTGGCTGCGAGAAAACGCGATGGATGGAATCTTCGGCATTGGCCTGGCTGAGATGGTGATCATCGCCCTGGTGCTGTTCATCATCGGCGGGCCGGCGAACACGGCGAAGTGGGCGCGCGAGCTGGGGCGCTTCGTGCGCAAAGCGCGCCAGATGTGGGCCGAGGCGCTGGCCGACCTTGAGCAGGAGATCGGCCCTGAGGGGAAAGAGATCATGGACGCGGCGCGCGAGCTAGGGCATGGTGCGCGTGACGTGACGCGCATGAATCCCACGCGCCAGTTGATGAGTGAGACGATGCGCATGGTCGAGGAGGCGACGGATACCCGCGAGGTGCGCAGCCCGTCCCCCACCAGGCCTCCTGCTCCGGTTGCGCCTGCGTCATCGCCCCCTCCCGCCGAGGCTGAGCCGCCCGCGCCCGCCGACGACGCCCCCCGCTATCCAGCCTGGACGCCGCCCGACAAGTGATCGTCTTACTGGCGCGCTCACCCGCCCCGCACAAGGAGAATCGCATGAAATACACCGGCGTCATCACACGGATTCAGCGGGGCCGGGCGGACGTGACCCTCATCGTTCAGACGCCCATCGGTCTGCGCGGCGTCGCCCTGGACAGGGCGCTGTGGGCGCAAATCCTCGCCGACTTCGCCCAGCCGCCGGACGCAGCGCTGACTGGCTGGACGGTCGAGTACGACCCGGAGCACGGCGATCTTGAGATCATCGCGCCCCCGGAGACTTTGCCTGACGGGACGGACGACGCCGGCGACTCGCGCGAAGCGGGTTCGCGCAGGGAAGGCGAACGCTAACCGTCGGCCCCCATCCCACCGGCGGGAGTACAATGGTGGCGTAGCGGGTGAGTGAAAGAGCCTTCGCCATGCGATTCCTCGCGCGTCTCTGGAAAGCCTGGAAGAGCAGCCGTCGCCGGCTGAAGGTCGCCGCCCTGTCGGGCGCGATCCTCCTCGGTGTGCTGGTCGCGCTCTACGCCTGGGTGTTCGCCGGGCTGCCGGACGTAGGGGCCATTGAGGGCGGCATGGCCCTGCCCAGCACGCGCATCTACGACCGGCAGGGCCGCCTGCTCTACCAGATCGCCGACCCGCAGACGGGCGTCAACCAGGTGATCGCGCTGGCCGACCTGCCCGCGTGCCTGATCCAGGCGACGCTGGCGACCGAAGACGCCAACTTCTACGAGCACCCCGGCGTGGATGTCGAGGGCATCGCCCGCGCCCTGTGGATCAACGTGCGCGGTGGCGAGGTCGTCGCCGGGGGCAGCACGATCACCCAACAGGTCGCGCGCAACCTGCTGCTCGACCCGCAGCAACGCGCCGAGCGCACGCTGCGCCGCAAGTTGCGCGAGAGCGTGCTGGCCCTCCAACTGACGCAACGTTACTCGCGCGACGAAATCCTGGCGCTCTACCTCAACCAGACCTATTACGGCAACCTGGCCTACGGCGTCGGCGCAGCAGCCCGCGCTTACTTCGGCAAGGGGGCCGACGAACTGACGCTGGCCGAGTGCGCGATGCTGGCCGGGCTGCCGCAAGCGCCCGCCCAGTACGACCCGCTGACCAACCCGGCAGGGGCGAAAGCTCGCCAACGAATCGTGCTCGACCTGATGGTGCGGCATGGCTATCTCGCGCAGGCCGAGGCCGATCAGGCGTATGCTGAGGAGCTACAGTACGCCGCCTCCCCCTTCCCCATCGAAGCGCCGCACTTCGTCATGGCTGTGTGGACTCAGCTTCAGCGCGAGTTCCCCGACGAACTGCTGGCCGGCGGGCTGGACGTGATCACCACGCTCGACCTGACCTGGCAGCGCGCCGCCGAAGACGCAGCGCGGCGTCACCTGGGCCGGCTGAACGACCCGCCCGCCGGCGAGCCGCCGCACAACGCGCAGAACGCCGCGCTGGTCGCCCTC
>CAYNHD010000241.1:0-6261 GCA_964396775.1 uncultured Thermoflexus sp.
GGGTGGTGTGGGGAGCGCGCGCCCGCCTCCCCCCCCCTCTCCCCCACGTGGAGAGGGGGCTGGGGGGTGAGGCTCGACGTGAGGTGTTCGCCTGATTTCACGTTCGCTCAATGCCTGTCCGCCCCAGAACCCGCTGCCGGTCAGGGATGCAGGCGTGATTGAAGCTCCTGATAGTACGCAGTAACGATAATCTGGCTTTGTTATGATTTTTGTCTGTTTCGGCGTGCCAGGAAATCTGCTATGAAAGGGGTGGGGCACTTTTCTGCTGGCGATCACGCCCTGCTGGCAGGCCCAGGAATAGGACGACATGCTCGACCTCTACGGACTCCAGGTGTTTCTGCTCGCCGCCGAGACGGAGAACTTCTCTGAGACGGCGCGCCGTCTCAACATTTCGCAGCCGGCGGTGAGCGGGCATATCCAGTCGCTTGAGCAGCAGCTTCAGACGCGCCTGTTCGACCGCACCGGGCGTAACATCAAGCTCAACGAAGTGGGCAGCGCCTTTGTGCCGGTCGTGCGCAGCCTGCTGAAAGAAGCGCGCCAGGCCGAGGCATTCATTGCCACACGGCGGGGCGCGATCAGCGGGCACCTGACCGTCGGCTGTAGCACGGCCTGTGGCAAGTACCTTCTGCCGCGCCTGTTCTCGCGCTTTCTGGCGCAGAACCCTGACGTGGGCGTGACCTGTTGGGTGGGACCGCGCAGCGCCGCACTGGACAGCCTGGCCGCTGGCGAGATTGATCTGGCGGTCAGCAGCCTGCGCGTGCCGGGCCGCGACTTTGAGTACCGCCACTTCTCGGACGACCTGCTGACGCTTATCGTCCCGCCGGATCATCCCTGGGCGGGGCGCGCCAGCCTGGAGCCTGACGACCTGGTGGAGCACCCCTTCGTGATGCGCGAGGCGGCTTCGGGCACAGCGATCACGCTCAACCGCGCGCTCGCGCTCTATGATCTGAGCATAGACGTGCTGTCATCGCGGCTGGTGCTGACCAACACCGAGGCGATTGTGCAGGCAGTGTGCGCGGGCGTTGGGCCGGCGTTTGTGTCGCGGGTGGCAGCGGAGAGCGCCCTGGAAAAAGGGCTGGTGCGGGAGGTCGCCGTGCCGGGCCTCGACCTGATCATGCACCTCTATATGGCCCGTCACACCAGGCTACACGCTTCGGACGTGCAGCGCGCTTTCTGGGACTTCACCTTTGCCCCTGAGAACCGCGACCTGCTCCATCTGCTCGACGATATGGGGTGATGGAACGCCGCGCGCCAGCGTATCGGCGTATAATGGCAGTGGGCAGCAGCCCTCAGCCAGGCGTGAGTCCAGGACACAGGACGATCTTGCATCTCCTGGCTCAGAACTCACAACCATTCGGCTCGACCGCGAGGGGCCAACCGCCGCGCGTGGGCTTGGGGCAGGGTGCGCAAAACGTGACAAATGTCACGGATGCGCATTGAGTCCGGCACTGAACGGGAGTCTGCTCATAAGGTAGAATTATGGTTCAGTCGCCACAGTCAAAGTTGTGTTTATCCTCGTTCCTGCCGGAACGCAGACGCGCGGACTAGCGATGATTGTTGGACGTGAGGTCAAAGGACGACTCGCCACGCTCGCGGCGCGATTTCTCCCAGCGGTCAATGAGAACGCCCAGCGTGACGAGCAGAATGATGGGCAAGCCGACACGCAGCAGGAAGAAACCCATCACGTTCAGAATAGCGCCGAGATCCATGATCACACCCTCCTTAGAGCGAAACAGCACTAAGCATACCAGAAGGAGCGGTGCTGGGAATAGGGAGTTTTGTCAGGTCGCTGGTGGGGCGATCATCCTGATCTCAAGAGCCATCTGCCGCACAGAGTGCACAAAGGGCGTGGGGCTGTGAACCACATTAGGAGAAGTTCTATGTTGCGCAGAAACCATAGTCGTTTGCGTCTCCTGGGTCTGTTGGCTGTGGGGATCACGCTGTTGGTACTCGGCGTGACCTTCTGGGCTGCGGACCAGGCGGGTGTCGCTCACGCCATGCCGGGCGAGCAGGGAACTCCTCCCAATCTCGACGCAGACTACAGGGGGTCTCAGTTCTGCACGATGTGCCACGATCAGAGCGAAGCGTGGCACACGACCCGGCACGCGCAGATGGTGCGCCCCGGCACGCCAGAAAACATCACCGGTGATCTGTCGGCAGGGGCCAGCCCCACCATCCAGTGGCCGGACGGCAGCGAGCGCCGGCTCACCGCGGAAGACATCACCTATGTGCTCGGCGGGCGCTACATCGAGCAGTACATCAGCGTGCTGCCGCGCGAGGACGGCACCGAAGGCTTCTACGTGCTGCCGGTGACCTGGCACGTGCCGCAGAACGAGGAGCAGCAGAGCACCTGGTCGGTGGAAGAGGGGGACGCCTGGCAAGCGCCGGAGCGTGACTGGCGCGTGGCCTGCGCCGGCTGCCACACCACCGGCCTGGACGGCGCTCAGGCTGCCGAGCAGACGAAGTTCGTCTTCGCTGAGGAATGGAAGGCCGGGGACGTTGAGTTTAACGTGGGCTGCGAGTCCTGTCATGGGCCTGGCGGCGCGCACATGGGCACGGCGGGCACCATCTACCAGGGTGTGGACGCTGAGGTATGCGGCCAGTGCCACGTCCAGGGCACCAGTCCCGACGGCGTGCACGGCTACCCAGTCGGCTACCAGCCGGGGCTGCCGCTTGACGAGAATGTGTTCATGCTGGCCGCCGAAGACGACGCCGACGTATGGTGGGGAACCGGCCACGCCAAAGTCTACAACCAGTACGGAGAATGGCTCCAAAGCGACCACGCCACGAGCAAGGGTGTGCTGCCCGGCGAATGCGCGCGCTGCCATGTGACAACGAGCGCGGACGGCGAGACGGCGCTGGGCGGCGTGACCTGTGTGGCCTGCCACGAGCCGCACGGTGAAAGCCAGCGCCCGTTCCAGTTGGTGGCCGACGAATACGAGCTATGCGTGTCGTGCCACAACAGCACAGGCCCCGATGGTGAGCCGATGCTGATCGCCGGCAAGCTGCACTACCCGTCGCAGGAGATGTACGAGGGCCGGCAGATTGTGGAGGTCGTGCAGGGCATCCCGTCGGGGCACTTCAGCACTGAGGGCGGCCCGAATTGCGAGACCTGCCACATGCCCAAGACGACCTTCATCGGCCAGTATGGGCGCGCGGGCAGCCATCTGATGTCTACGGCGCTGTGCACCGAGCTAACCGAGTGCTTCCCGGATTCGTGCACCGACTGCCACACCGACCTGAGCCGCGACTACCTGGCAACCTTCGTCGAGAAGACGCAGAACGGCGTCGCCACGCGGCTGGCCCAGGCGCAGGAAAGGCTGGCCCAGCGCACCGACGCCCCCGCCTGGGTGAACACCGTGCTCACCTTCGTGACCAACGACGGCAGCCTGGGCATCCATAACTACGCTTACACCGATGCGCTGCTCCACGCGGTTGAGGTCGAGCTAGGGCTGTTCAAGGTGATCACGCCGGTGACGGCAGCCACCATGTTCCAGACGGTGGACCCAGAGACGTGCGCTGGCTGCCACCGCGACGAGTTCCGCCGCTGGCAGGATTCGCCCCATGCCCAGGCGTCGCTCAACAACACCTTCTTGCAGGACTACGCCAACCAGGGACGCCCGACGTACTGCATGAGCTGCCATGCCTCTGGTTTTAATCCGGCGACCGGCACCTACCAGTTTGAGGGCGTGGTGTGCAGCAACTGCCACTCGGTGCCCAACGATGCTCAGCACCCGCCGGCGGCAGTGGACATCGCCAACCAGCCGACAGACTGCGCGCGCTGCCACAGCGGGGCGCACGCGCCGACCTATGACGAGTGGCTGGTCAGCGCCCACAAGACGGCGGGCATCGGCTGTGTGGACTGCCACACCCCGCACGAGAACGGCCTGATCCTGGGCGATGTCAACACCACGTGTGGGGCCTGCCACCAGGAGGCCCTGGTGGACGAGATTCACATGGGCGACAACATGACCTGTGTGGACTGCCACATGCAGCGCAAGGTGACCACCAACGGCAGCCAGGTGCGGGTCACTGGCCACTCGATGGCCATTGACCCCAGCGTGTGCGCCGAATGTCACGGGAACACGCACCTGCTGAGCGTGCGCGAGGCCAGTGGCATGACCGAGGAAGAATTCAACCGGATTCACAAGCTAGAGGCAGAGGTTGCGCGGCTCCAGAGCAAGACGGACGACAAACGCACCGCCGACCTGGTGGGTGGTGCACTGGGCGCGCTGGTGGTCGTCTTCATCCTGTTCCTGCTGGTGCGGCTGAAATCGTTGTTGAAATGACTTGGCAGGAGGAAGTGGAATGAGCGAGCATACCCGCAGGCTAGACCGGCGCGAGTTCGTCAAGCTGATGGGCGCGCTGGGCATCAGCGTCGCGGCGGGAGGCTGGGTGTGGAACGAGTTCTGGGCGCACGACGACCCCGTGGGCGAGGCCAATGCGCACGGTGGCAGCGGGCCTTACTGGGCGATGGTCATTGATCTGGGGGCCTGCATTGGCTGCGAACGCTGCGTCTTCGCCTGCCAGGCGACCAACGACACGCGGACCGGTCACCTGTGGAATATCGTGCTGCGCGACGAAGCGACCTTCGGCTCGCCCGTGTTTTTGCCCCGCCCGTGCATGCACTGCGAGCACGCGCCGTGCGTGGAAGTGTGCCCCGTGAAGGCGACTTACCACCGCGAAGATGGCATCGTGGTCATGGACTACCAGCGTTGCATCGGCTGCCGCTATTGCATGGTGGCCTGCCCCTATGGGGCGCGCGTCTTCAACTGGGAAGAGTCCGACGAAGAGAACCCGATGACTCCCACCTGGGGGACGGTCGAGAATCCCCGCCGTCCGCGCGGCGTGGCCGAAAAGTGTACCTTCTGCGCGCACCGCATTGACGCCGGGCTGGAGCGCGGCATCCGCCCCGGTTATGACCGGGCGGCGACCCCGGCCTGCTGCGTGATCTGCCCGACGGAGGCGCGCGTCTTCGGCGATCTGCGCGATCCCAACAGTCCCGCTTCGCGCAAGATGGCAGGGCGGCAGGCCGTGGTGCTTCGCCCGGAGTTGGGCACCAAGCCCCGTGTCTACTACCTGCTGCCAACGTGAGAGGGAAGGGTGCCATGCTGAGCCGGATAAGACAGCGAGTTGACCTGTTCTGGGCGTGGATCGGCGTGCTCCTGGCCGTGATCGCCGTCGGAGCCTACGCCGTGTTCCTGATCCTGTCCAAGGGGCTGGTCGTCACCAACCTGACCGACGGCTCGCCCTGGGGGTTGTGGATTATCCTCGATCTATCCTGCATTGGCGTAGCCGCCGGTGCGTTCTCGCTCTCCGCGCTGACCTATCTGATGGGCCAGGAGCAGTATCGGCCCCTGGCACGGGTGGCAGTGTTCGTGGGCATCCTCGCTTACAGTGGCGCGTTGATGTCGCTCATCCTGGACATCGGGCGGCCCGACCGTTTCTGGCACGGCTGGTTCTTCTGGAACATCCACTCGATGCTCTGGGAAGTGACGATGTGCATCACGCTCTACTTCCTGGTGCTGACGCTGGAAGTGTTCCCGATGGTCGTCGAGATGCCGGTCTTTGACCGCTTCCCCTGGCTGCGGAACCTGGGGCACCGCGTGCACAGCTTCGCGCCGACGTTGGCCATTGTGGGGATGGGCCTGTCGTTGCTGCACCAGTCGAGCCTGGGCGGGACGTATGGTGTTGTGGTCGGGCGCGCCGCGCTGTTCCGCCCGACGATGCCGCTGCTGTTCATCGTCTCGGCGGTGGCAGGCGGCATCGCCTTCAGCGTGCACGTCACGCTGATCGTGCAGTGGATCACCGGTCGGTTGCTGGTGCCCGCCAGGGTGCTGTTGCAGGCCGGGCAGATGTCCGGCGCGGTTCTGCTGATCTACCTCTACATGCGCTTCTGGGACACCACCGCCGGCAACTACGGCTATGTGCCGGGGCGCACCGAGGCGTTCACCACGCTTTCGGCGGGGCCGTTCGCCCTCACCTTCTGGACGTGGGAAATCCTGCTGGGGGGCTTGCTGGCGGCGATCCTGCTCATTCGCGCGCGCTTCACTGGCAGCATCGCCATGCTGCTGATCGGCAGCGGGCTGACGGTGGCTGGCATGGTGTTCAACCGTTACCACACGACGCTGCTGGCCTTCACCGAGCCGCTCTCAGTGAACCCACCGGTGACCGATCCGCTGGTCACGGACTACACACCGGCCTGGACGGAGTGGGCGTCGGCCTTCATGATTATCGCCATCCTGACAATGCTCTTCAGCC